>DASYRU010000300.1:0-11751 GCA_036004165.1 Actinomycetota bacterium | reverse complement strand
GCTCAAGCGGGTCAACGACGCCGAGGGGCACGCGGCCGGCGACACGCTGCTGCGCCGGGCGGCGCGGGTGATCGACGCCACCAAGCGGACCACCGACGTGGTCGCCCGCCTCGGCGGCGACGAGTTCGGCGTGCTGGCGGTGGAGTGCGACGAGGGGGCGGCCTCCGTGCTGGCAGAGCGCCTGTGGCGGGCCCTGCAGGCGGCCGGGATCCGGGCCTCGGTCGGCCACGCCACCCGCCGCCCGTCCGCCGGCCTTGCCGCCGCCTGGCTGGAGGCCGACGCCGCCATGTACGCCCGCAAGCGCCGCGCCTAGTCCTCCGCCGGATGGTCGGGCGCATGCCGCTGGCCCAGGCGCACGCCGTGCCGTTCGGCCCAGGACCGTCCGTCCTCGGCCTCCTGCAGCGACCGCTCCGCCAGCCGCCGCAGCTCCTCGGCGCGCCGCTCGGCCGCCCTGCGGCGCCCGTCGGCCGTCTCCTGCTCGACCTGGAGCGACAGGTAGGCCAGGAACCCAAGCGGGATCGGCAGCCAGAAGTTCACCAGCCGGTAGGCGACCACCCCGAGGGTGGCGATGCCCCGGTCGCAGCCGAAGAAGGTGAGCAGCGGGATCATGATCGCCTCGACCACCCCGAGGCCGGCCGGCGTGATCGGGATCGCGGCGAGCACGTAGGCGAGCCCGAAGGCGACGATCAGGCCGTCGATCCGCTCCCAGTGCCCGAACGCTCCCAGGAACACCCACAACGCCCCGGCGGTGCAGAGCCAGAACGAGAGGTCCCAGAGCAGACCGCGTCGCACCCGGTCGCGGTCGGCGGCGAGCGTCTGCAGCCGCGCGGCCAGCCGCAGCACCAGCTGGTGCACGTTGTCCTCGTCAAGGAAGGGGACGCGGCGGGAGACCGCCCGCATCACGCCGGCAGCGCGCCGCTCGCCGCGCATCAGCAGCACCACCAGCGCCGAGAAGCCGCCGATCAGCACCACCCCGACCAGCGCGGCGGTGGCGTACAGGGGGTTGTACCTGCCGCCGAGGATGGAGACGAGCAGGCCGAGCCAGAGGAGCAGGTTGAGCACCACCGCCGAGCCGATCCCCTGGGTGGCCATGGCGAAGGCGGCGTCGGCGCCGGACAGCCCCGACCGGGTCAGCAGGCGGAAGCCGAGCGCCCCACCGGCCGCCGCGCCGCCGGGCACCACGTGGCTGACGGCAAGGGTCGAGAACTGGATGCGGAGCAGGGTGAAGAACGGCGGCGCCTTGCCGCGGGGGATCATCGCCCTTGTCAGGTTCGTGTAGCTCAGGATCGAGGCCGCCTCGAGCGCCACCGCCAGCGCCACCAGCCGCAGGTCGACCCCGGCGAGCAGGCTGAGGGTCCGGCGGGCGCCCGCGATCTGCGGCAGCACGAAGTGGATCACCACGAAGGCGATCAGCAGGAGCTGGACGAGGCGCCTGACCGGCGTGATCAGCCGCGTCTGGGTCCGTGCCATGTGCCCCAAGTATAAGGTCGAGCGTCCGGGCGACACGCCGGCTGAGCTGCGCAGAAGGTCTCGTCAGTCCCGCTTGGGCGGTCCGCTGGAGCGTCCGAGGCGGGCCAGCAGGCCGGCCAGCAGCGCCGTGCGGGGCACCACGCTTGCCAGGTCGAGCCACTCGGTCGGGCCGTGCGCCTCACCACCGACGGGGGCGAGGCCGTCGAGCGTCGGCAGGCCGGCCGCCGCGGTGGTGTTGGCGTCGCCGGCGCCGCCGGTGGCCGCCTCGCCGACCTCGAAGCCGAGCGCGCCCGCGACCGCCTGCGCCTCCGCGACCAGGGCCGCGACCGCCGCGGTGCGCTCCATCGGCGGGTGCCGGTGACCGGGCAGCAGCCGGGAGCGGGACCCGGGGACGCTCGAACCCGCGACGATCCGCTCGACCTCGGCCATCGCCTGGTCGAAGGCGGCGCCGCCGGCCGCGCGCAGCTCACCCTCGAGGGTGGCCCTGCCGGCGACCACGTTGCTGCGGGTGCCGCCCCGCAGCACGCCGACGTTGCAGGTCACCTCGTGCCAGCGCCCGTTCAGGGCGTGCAGGGCGACGGTCTTGTGGGCCGCCTCCAGGACCGCGCTCACCCCCTCCTGCGGGCGGATGCCGGCGTGCACCGCGGTCCCGGTCACCTCGACGGTGAACGCCGTGATGCCCTTGCGGGCCGAGACCAGGGCGCCGTTGACCCTTGCCGCCTCCAGCCCGAGGGCCACGTCGTGCCCGGCCGCCAGGGCCTGGATCACCGGGCGGCTGAACGGCGAGCCGATCTCCTCGTCCGGCGAGCAGACCAGGGTGACGGCGGCGAAGTCGTCGAAGCCGGCCAGGTCGCAGAGGACCTCGACGGCCTCGAACCCGCAGACCAGCCCGGCCTTGTCGTCGGCGACTCCTGGGCCGTAGGCGCGCCCGTCCCCGGTGCGGAACGGCCGGGCCGCGGCCTCCCCGTCGTCGAACACGGTGTCCATGTGGGCCAGCAGCAGCAGGCGGCGGCCTCCCTCCTCGACCGGCCTCGCCCCGGTTCGCCGCCCGATCAGCAGGTCCCCCAGCGGCGGCCTGCTCCAGCCGGGGTCGGGCCGGTGCCGGCGGCGCTCCACCGTCCAGCCACCCTCCCGGAAGCGGGCCTCGCAGCGGTCGGCGACCCGGTTCACCCCCGCCGCCGACCAGGAACCGGAGTCGAGGTTGACCAGCTCCTCGAGGCGGGCGAGCAGGTCGTGGTGGCGCGCCTGCAGCAGCGGCGGCAGGCAGGCGGGATCGGCGCGTGGGTCCATCACAGGCCGAGCTTGCGGACGACGTCGCGCACCGCGGCGGCCGAGCGGCGCAGCCCCGCCGCCTCCTCGTCGGACAGGGGCACCGGCAGGACCACCTCGACGCCGGTGCGGCCGATCACCGACGGCACCGAGAGGCAGACGTCGCTGATCCCCGCGAAGCCGTCAAGCAGGGAGCTGACCGGCAGCACCTGGCGCTCGTCGTACAGCACCGCCTCGATGATCCGCGTGGCCGCCAGGCCGACGGCGTAGTTGGTGGCGCCCTTGCCGCGGATGATCTCCTCGGCGGCGCCGACCACGCGGCGGACGATCTCGGCGCGCGCGGCCGCGTCGAGCGCCGGCCGGCCGGGCACGTTCCAGCGCAGCAGCGGGACCGACCCGATGGAGGCGCTGCTCCACAGCGGGAGCTCGGAGTCGCCGTGCTCGCCGGCGACGTAGGCGTGGACGTTCTGCACGGCGACCCCGCAGTGCTGGGCGATCAGCAGGCGCAGCCGGGAGCTGTCGAGCACGGTGCCGGAGCCGAAGACACGGTTCGGCGGCAGGCCGGAGTACCTGAGGGCGGCGTGGGTGACCACGTCCACCGGGTTGGTGACCAGCAGCAGGATGGCGTCGGGAGCGACCTCCAGCAGCCGCGGGACCAGGTCGCGGCACATCTCGACGTTGGCGCGGGCCAGCTCGAGGCGGGTCTGGCCCGGCCGCTGCTTGGCGCCGGCGGTGACCACCACCAGGTCGGCACCGCGGCAGACCTCGAGGTCGTCGGAGCCGACCATGGTGGCCATCGGGACGAACTGCAGCCCGTGGTTGAGGTCGAGCACCTCCGCCCTGGCCTTGGCGGCGTCGAGGTCGTACAGGGCGATCGTCCTGCCGACACCCCTGATCAGGCAGGCGTAGGCGAGCGTCGCGCCGACACTGCCCGCCCCGACGATCGCGATCCTGGTGGGGCCCGCCGCCGGCCCGGTCATGGCCGAACCTTAGCCGCCCGGCATGGAGGCGGCAACACCGGCTGCACTAGAGTTGCGGCCATGGCGGCCGCCCCGACGGGCCCCGAGGAGTCGCTGGTCGAGCTTCGCGTCCTCGACGGAGCCAACCTCTACTTCCCGCGTCCCGCGATCAAGCTCACCCTCGACGTCACCCGCCTGCTCGGGCTCCCCGAGCCGGAGGCCGCCGCCGTCGCCGCCCGCGCCGGGCTGGCCGGTCGGACGCTCGGCGGCGCGGCCGGGCCCCCCGGCAGCGAGCAGCGGCGCAGGTTCGCGACCCGGCTGCTGGCCCACCTGGTCCGCCGGACCGCGGCAGCGGCCGGGGTGCGGGCACTGGCGGTGCGGAGCCGGCCGGGTCCCGAGCCGGGCCAGGTGGTGGTCGCCTACCCGTGGCGGCGGCTGCACGCCGCCGAGGCGCTCGGGCGGGCCGTCGCCGCCCTCGCCGCCGAGCCGGCGCGGCGCGACCTGGCCGAGCGGGTCGAGGCGGCCGGCTCCGCCCTGCGCGACATCGACCCCGGCCCGGCCCCGTCGCTGCCGGCGCCTCGGGTGCCGACGGTCGCGGTGACCGGCACCAACGGCAAGACCACCGTGACCCGGCTGGTCGCCCACATGGGCCGCCGCGCCGGCCTCCACGTCGGCTGGTCCAACACCGACGGCATCTACCTGGACGGCGAGCTGGTCGAGGCGGGCGACTGGTCGGGGCCGGGCGGGGCCCGCCGCGTGCTCGCCCTGCCGGGGGTGCAGCTCGCGGTGCTGGAGACGGCACGGGGCGGCATCCTGCGCCGCGGGGTCGGCGTCGCCCACATCGACGTCGCCGTGGTCACCAACGTCTCCGCCGACCACCTCGGGCTCGACGGCGTCCACACCCTCGACCAGCTCGCCGAGGTCAAGGCGACGATCGTCAGGATCACCCGCCCGTCCGGCTGGGTGGTGCTGAACGCCGACGACCCGCGCACCCTGGCGATGCGCCGGCTGTCGCGGGCCCGTCCGTTCCTGTTCGGCCTCGACCCGGACGCTCCCGGGCTGCGCGAGGCGCAGAACCAGGGCGGTCTGGCCGCGACCGTGCTGGACGGCGAGCTGGTGCTGCTGGACGCCGGCCGGGTCGAACGGCTGCTGCCGGCGCGGGACGTGCCGGTCACGCTGGCGGGCCTGGCCTCCTTCAACGTGGCCAACGCCCTGGCCGCGGCCGCCGCCGGCGTCGGCGTCGGCCTGCCGCGGGCGGCGGTGGTGGAGGGGCTGCGGAGCTTCCTGCCCGACCCCGGCCTGAACCCCGGCCGGATGAACCTGTTCGACCTGGACGGGCGGACGGTGATCGTCGACCTGGCCCACAACGAGGCCGGGCTGCGCGCGCTGCTCGAGGTCTGCGGCGGCCTGCGCCAGGCGGGCGGGCGGATCCTGATCGTGGTCGGGACCGCCGGCGACCGGCCCGACGAGCTGATCCGCTCGCTCGGCGAGCTGGCCGCCCGCGGCGCCGACCGGGTGGTCGTGGGCGAGAAGGAAGCCTACCTGCGCGGCCGCGACCGGGCCGCGATGACCGCGCTGTTCCGGCAGGGCGCCGGCACGGTCGGCGTCACCGACGTCCCGGCCCACCCGACCGAGCTGGACGGCCTGCGGACGGTCGTGGCCGAGTCCGCGCCCGGCGACGTCTGCGCGCTGATGTGCCACGCGGAGCGGGAGGAGGTGTTCGCCTGGCTCCGCCAGCGCGGTGCCCGCCTGCTCGGCCCCGCCGAGCTGCGCGCCCGGGTCGGGTCCGAGCGGGTCAGCCTGCGGGTCGAGCCGTTCCGCCGGCGGTCGAACGGGCCCTGATCCTGGCCTGCAGCTCGTCGACGATCTCGTCGACCCGGTCGGCGCAGAGCACCACCAGGTCGCCCGGGTTGGCCCGGTCCAGCGCCAGCCGGGCGGCCTCCAGCTCGTCGAGGACGACGTCGAGGCTGCGGCAGCGGGCCCCGGCGGCGGCGGCGGTGCGGACGCCGGCGGCCAGCAGCTTGGCCGTCTCGCCCGGCTGGCGGCCGCGCAGGCTGCGGTCCTCGCGCACGATCAGGCTGTCGAAGTGCGCCGCGGCCACCTCGCCGAGCTCGCGGACGTCGCGATCGCGACGGTCGCCCGGGCTGGCGATGACGCCGACCCGCCGGTGGGCGATGACATCGCCGCCGGACGGCGGCTCGGAGAGGCGCTCCACGAAGTCGCCGAGCATGCGCATGCCGGCCGCGTTGTGGCAGTAGTCGACCACCACCCGGAAGCCGCCCAGGTCGAACAGGTTGAGCCGTCCGGGGGCGACCTCGTAGGAGGTGGTGAACGAGCGCAGGCCCGCGCGGATGTCGTGGACGTGGGCGCCGGCTGCCAGGGCGGCGGCCGCCGCCGCCATCGCGTTCGCCACGTTCATCCGCGCCCTGCCCTCGAAGGTCGCGGGCAGCACGGCGGTCGGGGCGATCAGGGTGGAGCGCCTGCCCTGCCGCAGCACGATCCCCTCGCCGAGGCGGCCTGCCTCTAGCACGATCGCCCGCCCGCCCCGCCGGGTGTGGTCCTCGACCAGCTCGTTGCCCTGCTGCATCGAGAACCACACCAGCTCGCCGGAGCAGTGGCGGCGCATGGAGGCGACCAGCGGGTCGTCGGCGTTCAGGACCCCGTGACCGTCGCGGGGCACCGCCTCGATCACCACCTGCTTGACGCCGGCGAGCTGCTTGAGGGTGTCGATGCCGCGCATGCCAAGGTGGTCGCTGCTCACGTTGAGCACGACGCCGACGTCGTTGCGCTCGTAGCCGAGGCCCTCGCGGAGGATGCCGCCGCGCGCGACCTCGAAGACAGCGAAGTCGACCCGCGGGTTCTGCAGCACCATCCGGGCCGAGCGTGGGCCGGAGGCGTCGGCGACCAGCACCAGGCGCTCGTCGATCAGGATCCCGTCGGTGGTGGTGAGCCCCACCTTGCGTCCCATCCCCTTGAAGATGTGGGCGATCATCCTGGCGGTGGTGGTCTTGCCGTTGGTGCCGGTCACGGCGACGATCGGGATGCGGCTGGGGGTGCCCGGCGGGAAGAGGAGGTCCACCACCGGCTTGGCGACGTACTGCGGCTCACCGACCGTCGGGTGGGTGTGCATGCGGAACCCGGGAGCGGCGTTGACCTCGACGACCGCCCCGCCCGTCTCGCGCACCGGCTCGGCGATGTCGGGGGCGACGAAGTCGATGCCGGCCACGTCGAGGCCGACCACGCCGGCCGCCTCCTCGGCGATGTCGACGTTGTCGGGGTGGGCCTCGTCGGTGCGGTCGATCGAGATGCCGCCGGTCGACATGTTGCCGGTCAGGGTCAGCTTCACCATCGCGCCGGCCGGCGGCACCTCGGCCAGCCCGAACCCCTGGGCGCGGAGCAGCTCGACGGCCGCCTCGTCGAGACGGATGCGGGTCAGGACCTTCTCGTGGCCGACCCCGCGGCGCGGATCGGCGTTGGTCTCCTCGACGAGCTCGGCCACGGTCTTCGACCCGTCGCCGATCACGTGCGCGGGCACCCGCTCGGCCACCGCGATCATCCTGCCGCCGACCACCAGGACCCGGTAGTCGTTGCCGGTGACGTAGCTCTCGACCACCACCCAGCCGCGGCCCGCCTCCGCCTGGGCGGCGGGGAAGGCGGCCCTGACCTCGTCCTCCGTGCCAAGGTCGAGTTGGACGCCGCGGCCGTGGTTGCCGTCCAGTGGCTTGACCACCACCGGGAAGCCGATGCGGCGCGCGGCGACCAGCGCGTCGTCGAGCTCGCGGACCGAGACCGACCGCGGTACGGGCAGGCCGGCGGCGGCCAGCAGGCGGTTGGTGAGCTCCTTGTCCCCGGCCACGTCGACCGCCAGCGAGCCGGTCCCGGAGGTCATGGTGGCGCGGATGCGCTGCTGGTAGATACCCTGCCCGAGCTGGATCAGCGAGTGCTCGTTCAGCCGCAGCCAGGGGATGTCGCGGGTGGCCGCCTCGTCGATGATCGCCTGGGTCGAGGGGCCGAAGGCGGTCCGCTCCGCCTGGAGGATGAAGCGCTCCAGCTCGGCGTCGAAGTCGAAGCCGGGGTCGGGCTGGACCAGGTGGTTGATGAGCCGGACGGCCAGGCGGCCGGCCGCCACCCCGACCCGTTCGTCGCCGTAGCCGAAGATCACGTTGTACTGGCCGCGCCTGGCGGCGCTGCGGGTCTTGCCGCGACGCTGCTCACCGCCGGCCTCCCGCTGCAGCTGCAGGGCGGTATGCTCGGCGACGTGCCCGAGCCAGGTGCCGTCGCGCAGCCGCTCGACGAACCCGCCTCGGCGGCCCACCGAGCAGGTGTGGTCGACCAGCCCAGGCAGCAGCCGCAGCAGCTCGTCGGTGAACCCCGGCAGGGTGTTGGACGGCCAGTCCTCCAGCGATCCGAGGTCCACCAGCAGGTGAACGGCCTTGTCGTAGGACCAGTAGTTGGGGCCCTGGTAGACGCGGGTCTCCAGGATCCTGAGGTCGGCGCCGAGCCGCTGCCGCTCGTCGGGGGAGGGCTGGCGGGCCGTGCGGGCAAGTTCCTCACGCATCCGAGGCCTCCTGCTCGTCGGCGGCGGCGGTCCGGCCGCGGCGTCCCGCCCGGCGCTGCCCCGGCACGGCCGCCAGCCGGCTGGGCAGCAGCGCCCTGGCACCGAGGTCGAACCGGTAGCCGGACGGCAGCGCGTGCAGCACCGCGCCGGAGACCAGCACCGGCCGCCTGGCCCTGACCTCGAACGCGTCCGAGACCGCCGAGGTGCCGTCCACCACCATCACCGTTCCCTTGCCGAGCACCTCGAGCACGCCGTCGGGGGTGATCACCGCCGCGGTGTCCTCGTCGATGCCGATGCCGAGCTGGCTGGGGGACTCGGCGACCAGCAGCAGCAGCCGGCCGAGCCGGTTGCGCTGGCTGAAGTGCTGATCGATCACCGCGCCGGGCAGCAGCCCGAGCCCGGAGGCCACCTGCGCCAGGCGCTGCTTGGGGACCTCGCCGGGACCGCCGAAGGCGACCATGTGGGTGCTCAGCGCGCTCGCCCCGGCCGAGGTCCCGCCGACCACCACGCCCCGCCGGTGCGCCTCCAGCAGGGCGGCCCCGAGCCTGGTCCCCGCCACCACCATCGACAGCCGCAGCTGGTTGCCACCGGTGAGGAACACCCCGGTGGCCCAGGCGACCGTCTCGGCACCAGCGGGCGCCTCCGCCTCCTCCCGCGTTCGCGGCTGCAGCGGCCGGACCTCGGCGGCGCCGAGCTCGCCGAAGACCCCTTCGTAGCGGCCGGTGACCTGGTCGCCGACGGAGGAGGCGGTGGCCACGACGGCGATGCGCGCCCGCTCGCCGCCGGCGAGCCGCACGAACCGGCGCAGGATCGTCCGGTCGCCCAGCTTGTCCTCCGCGCCGCCGATGGCCACGAGGACGCCGGCTCCGGGACGCGCGACATCGGAGGGCATGTCGCAGTCTATCGCGACGGCGGGCTTAGGCCTGCTTGATGGCCGTGCGGTTACCATTTCCACATGCGCGTACTGGTGGTCGAGGACGAGCCCGACCTGGCCGACGCGGTCGCCCGCGGTCTGCGCCGGGAGGGCTACGCGGTCGACGTCGCCTACGACGGCGACGAGGCGCTCGACAAGGCGACCGTCAACGCCTACGACGTGATCTGCCTCGACCTGAACCTGCCTGGCGTCGACGGCATCGAGGTCGTCAGGCGGATCAGAGCCGACCAGGAGCGGCAGCCGCCTCCTCGGGTGCTGATGCTCACCGCCCGCGACGGCACCGCCGACCGGGTGGTCGGGCTGGACGAGGGCGCCGACGACTACCTGGTCAAGCCGTTCGAGTTCGACGAGCTGACCGCCCGCCTGCGCGCCCTGCTGCGGCGCGACGCCGGGCGTTCGGGCGCGCTGCTGCGAGCGGGCGACATCGAGCTGGACGCGGCCAGGCACGAGGCGCGCCGAGCCGGCCGGCCGCTGGCGCTCACCCCCAAGGAGTTCGCGCTGCTGCGCTACTTCATGTCCCGCGCCGGGCAGGTGCTCTCCCAGGAGGACCTCCTGGAGCACGTCTGGGACGAGAACGCCGACCCCTTCACCAACACCGTGCGGGTGACGGTGATGACGCTTCGCCGCAAGCTGGCCGACGCCGGTGAGGACCAGCCGATCGAGACCGTGGTCGGCCGCGGCTACCGCCTGCGCGGGGAGCCGTGAACCCGCCGGCCGGGCTCGCGGATCGGCTGCCCGAGTGGATGCGGTCGATCAGGTTCCGCTACACCCTGCTCTACTCGGCGGTGCTGTTCGGGCTGGCCGCCCTCGCCGTGGCCTCCGTGTACCTGATCGTGTCGGCGAAGCTGCATCGCTATCCGGTCTCCTTCGGACCCGGCGAGGTGTGGTGCAACCCGTTCACCAGGCGATGCAGCCGCATCCCGGTGCTCGACCGGCAGGACTTCCAGCGCCTGGTCTACACCGAGGCGCTCTCGACCCTGCGCTACTACACCTTCGCCGCGCTCGGGGTGCTGTTCGTGGCCAGCCTCGGGGTCGGCTGGGTGATCGCCGGGCGGGTACTCCGCCCGATCGGGCGGATCACCTCGGTGGCAAGGGACATCCAGGTGACCGACCTGTCGCGGCGCATCGAGCTGGCCGGTCCGGACGACGAGCTGAAGCAGCTGGCCGACACCTTCGACGCGATGCTGGCCCGGCTGGACGCCGCCTTCGCCGCCCAGCGCCAGTTCGTCGCCGACGCCTCCCACGAGCTGCGCAACCCGCTGGCGATCATCCGCACCAACGTCGACGTCGCCCTCGCCGACCCCGACGCCGACCCGCAGGACCTCCGCCACACCATCATCGTGGTGAAGCGGGCGGGCGACCGCATGTCCCGGCTGGTCGACGACCTGCTCGCCCTGGCGCGGCGGCAGGAGCCGACCCTGGAGCACGAGCGGGTCGACCTCGGCGCCGCGGTGGCCGAGGCGAGCGACGACTTCCTGGTCCCCGCAGAGGCCCGCGGCATCGTGCTCGACCGGGCGATCGCGCCGGAGGTGGTGGTGATCGGCGACCGGGACGCGCTCAAGCGGGCGGTGGCCAACCTGCTGGAGAACGCCGTCCGGCTGGCTCCTGCCTCCACGCGCATCAAGCTCGCCACCGGCAGCGAGGGCGGCCGCGCCTGGATCGCGGTGGCCGACGAGGGACCAGGGATCGCCGCCGAGGACCAGCAGCACGTCTTCGACCGGTTCTGGCGCGCGGACAAGGCCCGCTCCCGCGCCGACGGCGGCACCGGGCTCGGCCTGGCGATCGTCCGCCAGATCGCCGAGAGCCACGACGGACACGTGCGGCTGCACTCCAAGGTCGGCGTCGGCTCGACCTTCGTGATCTGGCTGCCGATCGCGCCGGCGGCCAGGGAGCCGGCCTCCCGCCAGGCGCCCGTTCCGGCCCGCTGAGCCTTATCCCGTCTTGAGATGCCGCTTACCGGTGCTTTAGCGCCGCCTGGCTACCCTCGGTGGCAAGGCGTACGGATCTGCCACGCACCACTCCCGTAGGAGGGACTGCATGTCCAGCCGCGACGGCGAGGAGCCCACGCGCTCCCCCGACCCCATCGCCACCACCAGCACCCAACCACTTCCCGCCGGCAGGGACGCCTCCGGCCGGCCCGACGACGAGACTCCCGGCGACGCCTGGCCGCCGGCGGCCGCCGGCAACGGCACCGACCCCGCCTGGCCGCCGGCGTGGGGCCAGGCACCCACGTGGGGCCAGGGCGCCGCGTCCACCCAGGCCCCGCCGCCGCCGCAGGACCCCGGCCAGCCCGCCGGCCCGCCCGCCGGTTGGGGCCAGGCCCCGCCGGCGCCGCAGGACGCCGGCCCGGACGCCGGTTGGGGTCAGGGCGGCGGCGGTGGCAGCCCGACGACGCCCGGCTGGCAGGAGCGGCCCGCGGCCGCCGGCACGCCGGGCGGCCGCCGGCCGTCCCGGCTGCTGGTCGCCGGCGTCGCCGCCGTGGTGCTGCTCGCCGGCGGCTACGGCATCGGCCAGGCGCTCGACCGCGACCCGGCGCCGGCCGGCGCCGGCATCCCGACGGC
>DASYRU010000299.1:0-2620 GCA_036004165.1 Actinomycetota bacterium | reverse complement strand
GAGGGTGGCCGAGGCCGCCAGCGTGACCCCACGCCGCAGCGTCCGCGGCAGGCCGACGCCCAGCCCGACGGCGGCGGCGCCGAGCACCGCCAGCGCCGCCAGCAGCGACCACGACCGCCATGCCGCCGCCAGCAGCGCCCCGCCGCCGGCCAGCAGCACCCCCGCCGCGACCGCCACCAGGCCGTCGAGCACGGCCGGCCGCACCTGTGCGGCGAGGGTGACGCGAGCCAGCGCGGGCGCCAGCGCCATGGTCGCAAGGGCCGCCGCCGGCCCGGCGGCACCCGCCAGGTCCTGGATCGGCGGGGACGACATGACCGCGCCGACGGCGGCCAGCTCCAGCAGCACCGCACCGGCGCCGAACGCCAGCGCGGCCGGGCGCCAACCGCCACCCGCCGCCAGCCGTCCGCCGGCGGTCGCCGCCGCCGCGGCGACCAGCGCCAGGCCGGCGGCGACCGTCCAGGGGGCGTCGGCGGCGGTCGCGACGACCAGCACGCCGGACAGCTGGGCGAGCACCGCCGCGGCCAGGCGCTGGGCGCGCAGCCACCGCGCCGAGGCCGCCGCGACCGCCGCGCCGGCCCCGGTGCCCAGCGCCCACCAGGCCGTCTGCGACCAGCCGGGCGCCACCCCGGCGCGCCGCACCGCGTACCAGTCGACCAGCCCCAGCGCCAGCGCCAGCCCGCCGAGCGCCTCGGCGGTGGCCGGCAGCCGGCGGCGGCCGGCGGCAGCGCCCGCCGCGGCCATCAGGGTGGCGCCGGCCAGCAGCCCGGCGCGGCCCAGGTCGCCCAGCCGCACCCACGCCACCACGGCGAAGATCAGCGCCGCCAGTGCCACCAGCACCGATCCCAGCCACAGCAGCACCCCGCGCACCACCTCGGGGCGCCACTCGCGCGGCGACCGCGCCACCGCCCCTGCGGGCTCGGGAGCCAGCGCCTGCAGCAGGCGCTGCTGCTCGGCCAGCAGCGAGGCGTCCTCCTCGGCCAGCGCCCGCCGCCGCTCGCCGACCTGGTGGCGGCGGTGCACCACCACCCGCAGCCGTGCGGCCTCGGCACTCCCCTGCCGCCGCAGCCCGCACCAGGGGCAGTTGGCCGCGCCGTCGACCGTGCGCAGGCAGCGCGGGCACCACAGCGGTGTGGCGGTCGCATCCTGCTCGGTCATGTCCGGCTCCCTTCCGTTCGGCCTCCGACGGCTTCAGGATGGGCGCGGCGTGGGCCCGCCACCAGCCGGTCTCGTGCTCATCTTCGGCGGCGAACCCACCCAGCACGACTGGGTACTTCCGGCAACTGGTCGCGGCTGGACAGTGCCGGCGCAAAGATCCTATGTTTGCGGGAGGATTCGGCGAGAGGGGCGAGGCGATGAAGCTGCTGCGGGTCGGCCCGCCGGGGCGGGAGCGCCCGGCGTCGCTGCTGGAGGACGGGTCGCTGGTCGACCTGTCGTCGCTCACCGGCGACCTGGACGGCGCCTTCCTGGGGGGCGGAGGCCTGGAGCGGGCACGGGCCGCCGTCCAGCAGGGCGGCCTGCCGGCGCTGGAGGCCGGCGGGGAGCGGATCGGCCCGCCGGTCGCCCGGCCCGGCAAGGTCGTCTGCATCGGCCTGAACTACCGCGACCACGCGCAGGAGACGGGCGCGCAGCTCCCCGCGGAGCCGGTGGTGTTCCTGAAGGCGGCGGACACCGTGGTCGGGCCCGACGACCAGGTGCTGATCCCCCGCGGCAGCCAGAAGACCGACTACGAGGTGGAGCTGGCGGTGGTGATCGGGCGGCGCGCCCGCTACCTCGCCGCTCCCGAGGCGGCCGAGGACTGCATCGCCGGCTACGCCGTGGCCAACGACGTGTCCGAGCGGGAGTTCCAGCTGGAGCGCGGGGGCCAGTGGGACAAGGGCAAGTCGTGCGAGACCTTCAACCCGCTCGGCCCCTGGCTGGTGACCCCCGACGAGCTCGGCGACCCGCAGCGGCTCGGCCTGCGCACCTGGGTGAACGGCGAGCTGCGCCAGGACGGCTCCACCAAGGACATGGTCTTCGGCGTGCGCCACCTGGTGTGGTACCTGAGCCAGTTCATGGTGCTGGAGCCGGGCGACGTGATCGACACGGGCACGCCGGCCGGGGTGGCGCTCGGCCGGCCCGACCACCCCTACCTGCGTCCCGGCGACCTGGTCGAGCTGGAGGTCGACGGGCTCGGCCGGCAGCGCCAGCGCCTCGCCCAGGCGTAGGGACGGGACGGTGGCGCCGGAGTTCGGCGGCCTGGTCGCGGTCGTCAGCGGCGGCGGCTCCGGCATCGGCCTGGCCACCGTGCGCCTGCTGGACGCCCGCGGCGCCCGGGTCGCCGCCCTGGACCTCGACCCCGCCGCGGCGGCTCCTGCCGAGGGTGCCGAGTCGCCGCTGCCGCTGGTCGCCGACGTGACCGACGAGGACTCGGTGGGCGCCGCGGTCGCCGCGGTGGTGGACCGCTGGGGCGCGCTCGACGTGCTGGTCAACAACGCCGGCGTCGGCGCCCAGGGCACCGTCGAGGACAACCCGTACGAGGAGTGGCGGCGGGTGCTGGACGTCAACCTGCTCGGGATCGTGCGCACCACCAGGGCGGCCCTCCCCCACCTGCGCCGCTCCGAGCACGCCGCGATCGTCAACA
>DASYRU010000298.1:0-4644 GCA_036004165.1 Actinomycetota bacterium | reverse complement strand
GCCAGCGGCGGGGTCCGCCTGGTCGCTCAGGTCCCGGGCCGCTGGTCGCCGGTTCGCAGCAGCGCCGAGGGTGGGGTCACCCGCAGCCACGCGTCGCGAACCGCCACGGCCAGCGGATGCCGCAGATGCGCCAGCCGAGCCACCCGGCGGACGCGGCGGGCGACCGCCGCCGCGCGCGGCGCCCGCCCGGCGCCATAGGCCTGCAGGGCCACCGTGACGTCCGTGCCGGCACCAACGGCGTCGCCGAGGGCCGCGGCGTCCTCGATCGCCTGGCAGGCACCCTGGCCGAGGCTGGCCAGCATCGGATGGGCGGCGTCGCCGAGCAGGCCAACCCGGCCCGCCGACCAACGTGGGAGCGGCGGCCGGTCATACAGGCCGCTCCGGACGATCGCCTGCTCCAGCGTGGCGTCGATCAGCTCCGGGATCGGGTCATGCCAGACGCCGAAGCGGCGCTCCACCGCCGCCTTCTCCTGGGCCGGCGACCCGCCCGCACCCTCACCGGTTCGGGCGCTGGCCCACCAGTACGCCTGGTTCCCACCGAGCCTGGCGACGCCGAACAGGCATCCACGACCCCATGACTCGCCGGGGTGGAGACGACCGGCCAGCGACAGGTCGAGCGGCACGATGCCACGCCAGGCCGTGTAGCCGGAGTAGTGGGGTGGTCCATCCCCCACCAGCACCGCCCGTACCTGCGAGTGGAGGCCATCGGCACCCACCACGAGATCGCCGTGCTCCGTGCTCCCATCGGCCAGTCGGACGGTCACCCCCGCGGCATCCTGGGCGACCCCGACGCACTCCGCCCCGAGCCGCAGGACGCCCTGGTCCAGCGCGGTCAGCAGAATCGCTTGGAGCAGGCCGCGGTGCACCACCACCAGTGGCGCGCCGAACCGGGTGGCAAGCTCCTCCACCCGGTCCGCCCCGAGTGGAATGCCGCGCGAGCTGCGCAGGCCTGCCTGGGTCGCGACCGCGCCGGCCTCCTCCACCGCCGCCCCGACCTCCAGCCGCCGCAGCACGCGCATCGCGTTGGGCCACAACAGGACGCCGGCGCCGACCTCGCGCAACTCCGCGGCCCGCTCCAGGACCACAACCCCCAGACCGAATCTGCGCAGGGCGATCGCGGCACACAGCCCACCGACCCCCGCGCCGACGATGACGACCTGCCGCGTCCGGGTCAGCGATCTCACCTTCTCGCCAGGGGGACCTGACCTGTCCACCCTCGACGCTACACGCCGGCTCGGCGCTTCGAATCGGCAGGTTCGCCAGTCATTCCGCTCCCGGTCGCCCGGGTTGGTGGCGGGCAGCGGCCTTGCGCCGCCAGGGTGGCCGCAGGAGCGTGCCGGTCGACGACGCGGGTGCTGGCACCGAACGCCTGCAGCTGCGCGGACACGGTGAGGCCGACCGCCCGGCGCTGACGACGAGCACGTCGACCCGACCGCCGTTGCGGGTGTCACGTGAGGGTGGCTCGGGTGGTAAGGCAGCGGCGGGCCGCCCGCCCGGCGAGCGCGACCCGGGTGAGGCTCGCACAGGCGGCCAGGCCGACCGGCGCCCAGGTCGTCGACCCGGAGCCGGTCAGCGCATGGCCACACATGATGGCCAGCAGGGTCACGTCGACCAGCACCGCGGCCAGGCCAGCGACCGCGGCGCAGGTCGGCGGGAAGGTCACGCGGCGGCCGAGCCGCCCACCAAGGCGGCGGCCGAGCCGACCGGTCGCGGCGACGGTGAGGCCGAGGGCTGGACACGCGATGACCAGGGCCAGGCCGGCCAGGGGCAGCGCTATCCATGGGCCGGGCAGCTGGTGGCGCCACGGCGGCAGGGCGTTGACGGCGGCCGCGGCGATCCAGGTCAGCCCGACCAGCGGGCCGGTGGCCAGCAAGGCCAGCGCGACCCGGCGCGCGTGGACCGCGGCGAGCTCCGGGGCGAACGCGGCGGCGACCGTGGCTGGATCGCCGAACTCCTCGATCGCGGCCGCGGCCGCCTCCTGGGGAGACGACCCTTGCGTGCAGTGCGTCTTGAGCGTCTCCAGGAGTCCGTCACGCAGCTCGTCGGTGATGGCTGCCCTGGCGGCAGGCGGCCCGGCCAGCCGGGCGGCGACCGCGGCCAGGTAGCCCTCGACCGGGTCGCGGTCGACCGAGCGTTGCTGGGAGCGGCTCACGTTGCCGCCGGCCATGGCTCGCCTCCGAGCAGGGCGGTGACGGCGGTTGAGAAGTCTTGCCAGGAGGATCGCTCCTGGCTGAGGGCGCGCTGCCCCGAGGGGGTCAGCTGGTAGCTGCGTCGCCGCCGGCCGTTGACCACCGACCAGCTCCCGCGGATCAGCCCGGCGCGCTCCAGCCGGTGCAGCGCCGGATATACCGTGCCGCCCGGCAGGTCGAAGCGGCCGCCGCTGCCGGCGCGCAGCGCCTCCTTGATCGCATACCCGTGCCGTGGGCCGTCCTGCAGGGTGGCCAGCAGCAGCGCGTCCAGATGCCCCTTGAGTACCTCCGCCCTCATAGGTAGCAACACTACCCTTCTCGGGTGGTTCGCGCTACCCTGACCTATAGCTAGCCACGCTAGCCATAGGAGCCTACCCTTCGGGAGCGGCGGATGCGCAACCAGCCGGTGATCCTTGCCGAGGGACTCTCGAAGTCCTTCGGGAACATCCAAGCCCTGCGGGAGGTCGACCTGTCGGTCTCGGCCGGCAGTGTGCTGGGGCTGCTCGGCCCCAACGGCGCCGGCAAGACCACCACCGTGCGGATCCTGACCACGCTGCTCCTCCCTGACGCCGGGTCTGCGTGGGTGGCCGGCTTCGACGTGGCGCGCCAGCCGGCCTCCGTGCGGCAGGTGATCGGCCTTGCCGGCCAGTCCGCCGCCGTCGACGAGCATCTCACCGGCCGCGAGAACCTCCTCATGGTCGGCCGTCTCTATCACCTGGGCCGGGGCGAGACCCGCCGCCGCAGCGCCGAGTTGCTGGAGCGGTTCGACCTGGTCGAGGCGGCCGAGCGGACGGTACGCACCTGGTCTGGTGGCATGCGCCGCCGCCTGGACCTGGCCGTCAGCCTTATTGGCCAGCCGCAGGTCCTGCTGCTTGACGAGCCCAGCAGCGGCCTGGACCCACGCGGCCGCCACCAGCTGTGGCAAACCATCCGCCAGCTCGTCGATGACGGCGCAACCGTCCTGCTCACCACCCAGTACCTGGAGGAAGCCGACCAGCTCGCCGGCCACATCGTGGTCATCGACGCTGGCCGCATCATCGCCCACGGCACCCCGGACCAGCTCAAGCAGCGGGTTGGCGGCGACCGGCTGCAGCTGCGCCTGGCCACCCCCACCACCGCCAGCCGCGCCGCTGCGGTCGTCACTGACCTCGGCAGCGGTCCCCCCCAGGTCGATGCCCAGGCCGGCGAGGTCACCCTGCCCATCACCCATGGAGTCGCCATCTTGTCCGAGGTGGTGCGGCGGCTGGACGCTGCCGGCCTTGCCCTGTCCGATCTGGCCCTGCGCCGGCCCACCCTCGACGACGTGTTCCTTGCCCTTACTGGCCAGCCCACCCAGCCCGCCGACCGAGCGGGAGCGCCGTCCGCCGGCCCGCCTGACCGAGAGGGCCACGCTGCGGCAGGGAGCCCCGCATGACCACCCTGGCCCCCCGGCCCGCCTGGACCTTGGCGGCCGCCGACACCGCGGTGATGACCCGCCGCTACCTGCACCACTACCTGCGCAAGCCGAACCTGCTCGGCCTGGCGCTGGTGCAGCCGGTGCTGTTTGTGCTGCTGTGGACCTACGTGTTCGGCGGCGCCATCCAGACACCCGGCGGCATCGACTACGTCGACTACCTCATGCCCGGCCTGTTCATCCTGGCCATCGCCTTCGGGTCGGCCAACACCGGCGTCGGCCTCGCTGAGGACCTCGCCTGTGGGCTGCTCGACCGCTTCCGCGCCCTGCCGATGGCCCGCCCCGCCCTGCTGCTCGGGCGCACCCTGGCCGACACCGCCCGCAATGGCTTCGTGGTGCTGCTGATGGTCGCGGTCGGCTACACGGTCGGCTTCCGCTTCCACGCGGGTGTGGCCCCCGCGCTGGCCGCCTTCGCCGTTCCCCTGGCTGTGGGCTACCTGCTGTCGTGGATCTCCGCCTTGATCGGTCTGACCGTCCGCGACCCTGAGACCGCGGGCACCGCCAGCCTGCTGCCGGTCATCCCCCTGGCCTTCACCAGCTCCACCTTTGTGCCCGTCGCCACCATGCCCGGCTGGCTGCAAGCCTGGGCCAACAGCAACCCGATCACCCATGCGGTGGACGCCACCCGCGCCCTGGCCCTTGGCGGCCCCACCAGCGGTCCGCTGCTCAGGGCCGTTGCCTGGATCCTGGGCATCCTGGCGGTCGTCATCCCACTGGCCATCCACCGCTACCGCCGCGTCACCCAGTAGCCTGGGCCCCGCTCCCGCCGGCGCACCGACGAGTTCAGGTTCAACTCCCCGGGGCGACGTCCCGTCGCCGCGTCATCTGCCGGATGCAGACGCCGCGGCCGCGGCGACCGGGGTCGGGGGGTGGCTGCGGGTCAGGCCGACGGCCAGCCCGGCGATCACCAGGGCCGCGCCGCCAAGCTCGGTGGCCGTCGGGGTGCCGAGGCCGAGCAGGACCGTGGTCACGATTGCGCCGACCGGCACCACGCCGGCGAAC
>DASYRU010000297.1:0-4823 GCA_036004165.1 Actinomycetota bacterium | reverse complement strand
AGCGAGTGGAACGCCGGCCGGCTGGGCCGCTACGACCCCGCCGGCAGGCGCTGGCAGGAGTGGCGGCTGCCCGGTCAGGGCCCGCAGCCCTACGCGGTCTACGTCGACGACCGCGACATGGTGTGGCTCAGCGACTTCGGCGCCAACGCGCTGGTCCGCTTCGACCCGGCCAGCGAGCGGTTCGACAGCTTCCCGCTGCCGACCGCCGACGGGCGGGTGCGCCAGTTGCTCGGCCGGCCAGGCGAGCTGTGGGGGGCCGAGTCGGCGGTCGACAAGCTGGTGGTGGCGCGCAGCTCCTCCTGAGCGTCGCTCAGTAGGCAGGCGGCGCCTGGAACCCGGGCAGGATCCCGGCCCGCTCCAGCTCCCCGGCGATCCCAAGCAGGCGCATCTCGGACCAGCGGGGCCCGACGAGCTGCACCGCGAGCGGAAGGCCGTCGCGGTCGAGGCCGGCGGGGACGGCCAGCCCCGGCAGGCCCGTGAGGTTGCCGAACACCAGCGGCAGCCCCAGCGCCCCGTAGTCCACGCGCTCCCCGTCAACCTCGATCGGGGCGCCGCTCTCGCGGTGGGTGAAGGTGCTGGTCATCGTCGCGGGCAGCAGGAGCGCGTCGAGACCCTCGAAGAACCGCTCCCAAACGGCCGCGAACCGGTCGCGCCGTTCCAGGGCGTCCAGGTACCAGAGCAGGCTGCGCTGCTCGTCGCCCAGGCTGGCCTGCGGGTCGACCACGCCGGTGATCACCTCGAGCAGACCGCCGAACAGCTGGTGGAAGGCCGTCCAGTCGAGCTCGGGCAGGCGCTCCTCGACCCTCGCGCCGGCGTCGGCGGCCTCCTCCGCCACCCGCTCGACCTGCTGCCGGACGGCGCCGGCGACCGTGGCGCCCGGCAAGGTCGGCGCGACCGCCAGCCGCAGGTCCCGCAGCCGCACCCGCCGTGGCGAACCGAGCGGCACCGGCGGCACGTCGCCGTCCAGCCCGTCCGGGCCGGCGACCACGCCCAGGGCGAGCCGCAGGTCGCCGAGGTCGCGCGCCATCGGACCGAGGCTGGCCATGATGCGGACCGACCGCGGGACCCCATCGGGGGGACGGACAAACCCGGTCAGCGGGATGCGGTGCTCGGTCGTCTTCAGGCCATAGACCCCGCAGAAGGCCGCCGGTAGCCGGACCGAGCCGGCCAGGTCCGAGCCGACCTCCAGCGGCGTCATGCCGGCGGCCAGCGCGGCGGCCGCACCGCCGCTGGAACCGCCCGGGGTGCGCCCGGTGTCCCAGGGGTTGCTGGTGCGACCGAAGATCGGGTTGGCGCACTGGTAGTCGGCCAGGAAGGGCGGCACGTTGCTGTGGCCGACGATCACCGCGCCGGCCGCACGCAGCCGCGCCGCCACCGTGCCGTCCTCGTCGGCGACCCGGTCGAACAGGGCGGTGCCCACGGTGGTCCGCAGGCCGGCGACGTCGTGGCCGTCCTTGAGCGTCATCGGGACGCCGTGCAGCGGGCCGAGGAGCTCGCCGCGCCGGAGGGCGGCGTCGGCGGCCTCCGCCGAGGCGCGCGCCCGGTCGGCGTCGAGCGAGACGACCGCGTTGAGCGTCGCGTTGCGCTTCTCGATCCGCTCCAGGTGGGCCGCGAGGGCCTCGACGGCGGTCAGCTGCCGCCGTTGCAGCCTGCGCGCCAGCACCCGCGCCGGCAGCTCGCAAGGGTCCCGGTCGGTCATCGACGTTCGCTCCCTTCGCGACGATCTCAGGCGGCCTCCCAGGGCCTATTGTGGTGAGGACCGCGGACAAGCGTCGACGCCACCGGGGGTGACCGATGTCCAGCAAGCCGTTCGCCTCGTCGGCGGACCTGGCGGAGAAGCAGGAGACCCTCGAGATCCTCGCCGACGGCGTCTACGCGCTGACCGCCGAGGGCGACCCGAACGTCGGCGCGGTGGAAGGCGAGGACTTCCTGGTCTGCTTCGAGGCGCGGGCGACCCCGGTCGCCGCGCGGGAGTGGCTGGGACGGCTCAGGGAGCACACCGACAAGCCCGTCCGCTACCTGGTGCTGTCCCACTACCACGCGGTCCGCGTGCTGGGGGCCAGCGCGTTCGACGCCGACGCGATCGTCGCCCACGAGAACACCAGGGCGCTGGTCGCCGAGCGCGGCAAGCAGGACTGGGAGAGCGAGCTGGGGCGGATGCCGCGGCTGTTCAAGGACCCGGCGTCGATCCCCGGGCTGACCTGGCCGACGCTCACCTTCAGCGACCGCCTGGAGATCGACCTGGGCGGCGACCGCGGCCAGCTGCTCCTGCAGTACTGCGGCAGGGGCCACACCGAGGGCGACATCGTGGCCTTCCTGCCGCGGACCAGGGTGCTGTTCGCCGGCGACCTGGTCGAGACCCGGGCCGCCCTGTACACCGGCGACGCCTTCCACGGCGACTGGTCGGCGGGCACGCTTGACCGGGTGGCCGCCCTCGGCGCCGAGGCGCTGGTCGGTGGCCGTGGTGCGGTCGCCCGCGGGCGGGAGGCGGTCGACGCGGCGATCGCCCAGACACGGCACTTCCTGCACGTCATGCGCGAGCAGGTGGGCGCCGTCCACCGCCGCGGCGGGACGCTCAAGGAGGCGTTCGACGCCACCCACGCGGCGCTCGCCCCCCGCTACGGCGGCTGGCCGATCTTCGAGCACACCCTGCCGTTCAACGTCTCCCGGCTGTGGGACGAGCTGGACGGCATCGAGCGGCCGCGGATCTGGACCGCCGAGCGCGACCGTGAGGTCTGGGACCAGCTGCAACGGTAGGAGGCCAGCGTGACCGACGCCCCGGTGCTGGTCGCCGGCGCGGGCCCGGTCGGCGCCGCCGCGGCCCTGCTGCTGGCCCGCTGGGGCGTGCCCACCGTCGTGCTGGAGGCGAACCAGGCCAGGGAGGCGGTCGGTTCCAAGGCGATCTGCGTGCAGCGTGACGTGCTGGACGTCCTCGACCGTGTCGGCGCGGCCGCGGCGATGCTCGCCGAGGGCGTGGTCTGGACCCGCGGGCGGACCTACTACCGCGACCACGAGCTGTTCGAGATCAGCTTCCCCGACGCCGGCCGCAGCGCCCTGCCGCCCTGGATCAACCTCTCCCAGTGCAGCACGGAGCGGCACCTGTTCGACCAGGTCGCCCGCCAGCCGCTGGTCGAGCTGCGCTTCGGCCACCAGGTGACCGGCGTGACCCAGGACGCCGCCGGCGTGACCGTCCAGACCCGCACGCCAGGCGGGCGCGGCAGCCTGCGCGGCAGCCACCTGGTGGCCGCCGACGGGTCGCGCGGCACGGTGCGCAGGCTGCTGGGCGTGGAGTTCCCCGGCCGTAGCTTCACCGACCAGTTCCTGATCGCCGACATCCGCGCCGAGCTGCCGTTCCCGGCCGAGCGGCGCTTCTATTTCGACCCCGACTGGAACCCGGGACGGCAGGTCCTGGTCCACGAGCAGCCGGACCACGTGTGGCGGATCGACTGGCAGGTCCCGGGCGACTACGACCTGCAGGCCGAGCGCGCCAGCGGGGCGCTCGAGCAGCGCATCCGCCGGATCGTCGGCGACGCCCCCTACGAGATCGTGTGGCTGTCGGTGTACCGCTTCCACCAGCGCTGCGCCGCCGCCTTCCGGGTCGGGCGGGTCCTGCTGGCCGGCGACGCCGCCCACGTGTTCGCGCCGTTCGGCGCCCGCGGGATGAACTCCGGCATCCAGGACGCGGAGAACCTGGCCTGGAAGCTGGGGTTCGTCCGGCGCGGCTGGGCGGACGGGGCGGCGGCCGAGGCGCTGCTGGCCAGCTACGACGCCGAACGCCGCGCCGCCGCGCTGGTGAACCTCCAGGTGACCAACGCCACCATGGAGTTCCTGGTGCCGCAGACCGAGGCGCAGCGGGCGTGGCGCCGGGCCACGCTGGACCGTGCCGTCAGCGACCCGGAGGCGCGCCGGCGCATCGACTCCGGCAAGCTCGCCGAGCCCTACTGGTACCTCGACTCGCCCCTGACCACCCCCGCGGGCAGCCTGGCGGGCTTCCCCACCGAACCGGGCGTTGCCAGGCCACCTCTGCCGGGGGTGCTCTGCCCCGACGCGCCCGTCACGGTCGAGGGCCGGCCGGACGTCACCAGGGTCCGGCGGCTGTTCGGCGACGGGTTCGTGGTGCTGTTGGGCTCGCCGGCCGCCGTCGAGGCCGCGGCCGCGGCGGCCAGGGGGGCCACCGCCGCGCCGGCCGCGGCCTACGCGCTGCCGGACCTGGACCCGACCGGCGGCCTGGCCGGCGCCCTGCGCGCCGGTCCCGGCAGCGTCCACCTGGTCCGCCCGGACGGGCACCTGGCGGCGGTCCTGCTCCGGTTCGAGCGGGACGCCCTGGCCGCCGCCGTGCGACGCGCCTGCGGCCAGCCAGCCCTGAGCTTGCCTTCCTTGACGGCGCCATCCGGCCGGCGTTGACTTCCATCCCACATAGGTGCGTTCAGGACATGTCCGGCAAGGCGGCGCCGGACGAACGGAGGGTGCCGTATGCGACTCCCGTTGCCATCCACCTCTTCTCTCCGCAATCGTGGGCGTCGCCGCGCGGTGGCCGTGCTGGCCGCCGGCGCCGCGCTCGCCCTGGTCGTCGGCGTGGCCGGCTCCGGCGTCGCCGCGATCGCCCAGCGCGGTCCCGTCTACCGCGACGCGAAGGCGTCGGTCGACGCCCGTGTCCGCGACCTCCTCAAGCGGATGACGCTGGAGGAGAAGGTCGGCCAGATGGACCAGATCGTCATCGGGAAGCTGAAGGCGGCGAGCCCGCCGGCCAACGGCGACTGCAACGGCGGCAACAACGACCCGCTGCAGCCGGTCTGCCTGGAGAAGGTGCTGATCACCGACCG
>DASYRU010000296.1:0-4198 GCA_036004165.1 Actinomycetota bacterium | reverse complement strand
TTCGCGGCCATGCGGGTCGACGGCGAGCTGGTCAGGGACCCGGCCCCCTACAAGGAGCTGGCCTCCAACACCCGCCGGCTCGGCATCGACGCCCTGGTGGTGATCGGCGGCGAGGGCAGCCAGGGGATCGCCAGCGAGCTGGCCCAGTTCGGCGTCCGCGCCGTCGGCGTGCCCAAGACGATCGACAACGACCTGTTCGGCTGCGACCAGACGTTCGGCTTCGACACCGCCCTGACCGTGGCCACCGAGGCGCTCGACCGGCTGCACACCACCGCGGCCAGCCACGACCGGGTCATGGTGCTGGAGGTGATGGGCCGCGACGCCGGCTGGATCGCACTGCACTCCGGGCTGGGCGGCGGGGCCGACGTCATCCTGATCCCGGAGATCCCCTTCACCGTCGAGGCGGTCGCCTCCAGCGTGCTGACCCGCGAGTTCCGCGGGTCGAGCTTCTCGATCGTGGTGTGTGCCGAGGGCGCCGTCGAGCGCGGCGGCGGCCAGATGTACCAGGAGGGCACCGGTACCCTCGGCGGGGTCGGCGCCCACGTGGCCACCCAGGTCGGCAAGGTCACCGGCAAGGACGCCCGCGTGGTGGTGCTCGGGCACCTGCAGCGGGGCGGCATGCCGACCCCGTTCGACCGGATCCTGGCCACCCGCTTCGGTGCGGCGGCCGTGCGGGTGCTCGCCGAGGGCCGCTACGGCGAGGTGGTGGTCAGCCACGGCACCGAGATCGGCACCATCGGGATGCCGGAGTGCGCCGGCAAGGTCCGCACCGTCCCGCCGGACTACGAGATGGTCCACACCGCCCGCGGCCTTGGGATCGGCTTCGGCGACGAGGAGGAAGAGGGCCTCACCCCAGAGCCGCTGGCCTGACGCCGGCCTGCGATCAGCCGCCCAACGGCGGGTTGTTGGGGTCCTCGTGCTGGGCGAGGGCGGCGCCGAGGAAGCGGTAGGCCCATTCCTGCGCCAGCGGGCGGGTGTCGCAGAACACCACCGGGACCGTCGGGTAGCGGACCGCCAGCGCGCCGAGCAGGTCGGCGACGAACCCCGGCTGGACGTGCTCGAGCCGGAACACGCTGGCGTAGCGGTCCTCGACCGCCACCGCCGCCCGCGGCAGGGCGGCCAGCTCGGCCAGCAGGTAGCCGAGGCTCCCGTCGACCACCGAGCTGGCCAGGTCCGCGAGCGTCTTGCGTTCCACCACCGCGGCCAGCTCGCCGCCGCCCGGGACCTCGACGGCGTAGTCGCCCGCCGGCAGCGCCCGCCGGACCACCGTCACCTCCGGGTGGCGGCTGAAGCGCCACGGGTAGCGCTCGCGGCTGTCGACCAGGATGGTCAGCTCGGCCAGCCTGGAGGCCCGCCGTCCGGGCACCCGCACCCCCGGCCGGGCCGCGCGGGCCGTCCGCGGCGACTGCCAGAAGATCACCGGGCGGCCCCGCGTCCGGGTGAACACCAGCTGGGAGCGGTGCTCCCTGGGACGGTCGAGCACCAGGTCGATGGCGGCGCCGCGGCGCCGGCAGGAGCGGACCGGGACCTGCTCGACGATCTGGACGCGCTCCGGCGGCTCCGGCCATTCGCCGTCGGCCGGGTGGCAGTAGACCGCGCCGGTGCGCGGCCACGGCTCCCGCGCCTTCAGCACCAGGTCGCCGTCGGGCAGCGGCAGGCGCACCAGGAACGGCAGCCGTGAGGACGGGTCCGGGTTGCGCGCGACCGTGAACACGCCGGCGGAGCTCATCCGGCGATCATCCCACGGCAGCGCGGGTCAGCCGCGCAGGCGGGCCCTGGTGGCCTCCACGTCCATGCCGTGCAGGCGCAGCAGGTTCTCGCCGAGGATCTTGCGCTTGGCCTGCTCGGTGAGCTGCGGGTAGCCGTAGCCGTCGACCAGGTCCTGCGGGAGCTGGAAGTCCCAGAACGCCTGCAGCGCCCACCTGGGGTGGAAGATCGGCGCCTCGCTGCCATAGATGATCTTGTCCTCGCCGCACCAGAACAGCAGCTTGCCGAGCACCTCGGCGAACTGCCTGGGGGCGCGGACGATGAAGTTGATGGTGGCGGCCAGCGACGCGTACAGGTTCGGGTAGCGGATCAGCTGCCAGCAGACCTCGTCGATGAACGGCAGCCCGACGTGGAAGATCACGAAGTTGATGTCGGGGAAGTTGGCCGCCGCCCCGTCCATGTCCCAGGTCTGGGTGTGCTCGATCGGCTGGGGGCCGAGCGGCACCCCCTTGTGGACGCCGATCAGGTTGACCCCGAGCTCCTGGGCCTTCTCGAACACCGGGAAGGCGACCTGCGGGTCGTCCATGCGCCAGGGGAACGGCCGGCCGTAGTCGTAGCGGACGTTGTAGAACTTGAACGCCTTGGCGCCGAACTCGCCGACCTGCCGTTCCATCAGGTCGATGGCGCGGCGGCCCTCGAGCGGGTTGACCGAGCCCCAGAAGACCGTCCGGTCGGGGTTGCGCCTGGCCAGCTCGGCGCACTCCTCCCAGGGCGACAGCCCGTCCCTGAACAGGTCGGTGAGCGGCAGCGGCATGGCCACCAGCATGTCGGTGTCGCTCTGCCGGTAGACCATCTCGTCGATCTCGTCGAGGGTCCACTGGCGCAGGAACTCCTCAGGCGGCAGCACCGTCTGCCCCTCGGGGGTCAGGGCCGCGTGGAAGGCGTACAGGTGGTTGTTGAACATCTCCCCGGCCGGGCCGAAGGCGTTCTTCTTCTGGAAGTTGAAGACGTGGGCCACGCCATCGAAGACGATCGCGTCACCGATCATGCCCGTCCCTCCTGTTGGCTGGTCGGCAGGGCGTTGGGATGTGGCAGGAAGCGGAGCTTGCGCCTGGCGTCGTCGGAGAGCCGTTCGGTGGTCCACGGCTCGTCCCAGACGATCTCGACGTCGGCGCCGGCAAGGCCCGGCACGGCGGCCACCCGCTCGGAGATCATGCCGACCAGGTTGGCCGCGAACGGGCACCAGCCGGTGGTCAGGATGAGCTGGACGCTGGTGTTGTCGCCGTCGACGGCCACCTCGCGGACCAGGCCCATGTCCACCACCGAGATGCCCTTCTCGCGGCAGCAGGGGTCGTAGACCGTCCGGAGGGCGTCGATGATGCGTGTGGGAGTGGCCGCCATTGGACCTCCTGGACGCAGGTGAGATCCGCCTAAAGTCACCCGTCGCCCGGGCCGCGTCAAGGGTTGTCGTCCACGCGGCAGGCGTTGACCGGCTTGCTACGCTCGACCGGCGTCGGACCCGAGGAGCATCGCAGGAGGCCGTCATGACAGGGACCATCGCAGGCACGATCACCCGCACCAGGGGCAGGCCGTGGCCGCTGGGCGCCCGCTTCGACAGCACCGGCGTCAACCTGGCCGTGTTCTCGTCGGTGGCCGAGGCGGTCGAGGTGTGCCTGTTCGATGACGACGGCACCGAGACCCGCTACCCGCTCGAGCAGGGCGACGCCTGGATCTGGCATGCCCACCTGGCCGGGGTCGGGCCCGGCCAGCGCTACGGCCTGCGCGTCCACGGGCCCGACGACCCGGCCCAGGGGCTGCGCTGCAATCCGGCCAAGCTGCTGCTGGACCCGTACGCGACCGCGGTCGAGGGCCAGCCGCGCTGGGGCCAGGCCGTGTTCGGCTACCAGTTCGGCAACCCGGACGCCACCGACACCACCGACTCGGCCCCGGCCATGCCCAAGGGCGTGGTCACCGACCCGGCCTTCGACTGGGCCGGTGACCAGCCGCCTGGTGTCCCCTACCCCGACTCGGTCATCTACGAGCTGCACGTCAAGGGCTTCACCCAGCGCCACCCCGACATCCCGGAGGCGTGGCGGGGCACCTACGCCGGTCTCGCCCACCCGGCCGCGATCGCGCACCTGAAACGGCTCGGGGTGACCACCGTCGAGCTGCTGCCCGTGCACCAGTTCGTCCAGGACGGCGCCCTGCTCGAGCGCGGGCTGCGCAACTACTGGGGCTACAACACGCTCGGGTTCCTCGCCCCCCACGAGGACTACTCGGCCGCCCGCCGGGCCGGGCAGCCGCCGGGCGCCCAGGTGGCCGAGTTCAAGGCCATGGTCCGCGACCTGCACGCGGCCGGCCTCGAGGTGATCCTCGACGTGGTCTTCAACCACACGGCCGAGGGCAACCACATGGGCCCGACCCTGTCCTTCCGCGGCCTGGACAACCAGGCCTACTACCGCCTGGTCCCATCCGACCGGCGCTACTACGT
>DASYRU010000295.1:0-3575 GCA_036004165.1 Actinomycetota bacterium | reverse complement strand
GGCGCCGTTGCCGGCGACCGCGATCGCCTCGAAGCGGCGGTAGCCGGCGGCGATGGCGGCCACCACCGCGGCCCGCTCGGCGCAGATGCTGAGCCCGTAGCTGGCGTTCTCGACGTTGGCGCCGGTGACCACGTCGCCCTGCTCGGTGAGCAGCGCCGCCCCGACCCGGAAGCCCGAGTAGGGGGCGTAGGCGCGGTCGCGGGCGGCCCGCGCGGCCGCCACCAGCTCGCTGACGGGCGGCCCGGTCACTGGCGGCGGACCTGGGCCGGGGCGTCCTCCTGGGTCGGCGGCGGGGCGACCCGGCGGATGCGGACGCGGCCGATGCGGCGGCCCTGGACGCGCTCGGCGGTCAGCCGCAGCCCCTGGAACTCCAACTCCTGACCCTCCCTCGGCACCCCACCGACCAGGTTGATCAGCAGGCCCCCGATCGTGTCCCACTCGGTGGACGGTAGCTGGACGTCGAGCAGCTCGTTGACCTCGTCGATCCCCAGGCGGGCGTTGACCCGGTAGTCGCCGTCCGGCAGCGGCTCCACGTTGGGGTCCTCCTGGTCGTACTCGTCGGTGATCTCGCCGACGATCTCCTCCAGCAGGTCCTCGATGGTGACCAGGCCGGCGGTGCCGCCGTACTCGTCGATCACGATCACCATGTGGCTCTTGCGCCGGCGCATCTCCCGCAGGCATTCGGCCGCCTTCATCGACTCCGGCATGACCGGCGCCGGGCGGAGGATGTCGGCCAGGGGCTTGTCGGCCTGGCCGTCGTGGAGGCGGCGCAGCACGTCCTTGGCGTAGGCCAGGCCGACGACGTTGTCGATGTCGTCCTGGTAGACGGGGATGCGGGAGTAGCCGGAGCGGAGGATCAGCTCCAGCACCTCCTGCAGCGAGGTGGAGACCGGCACCGCCACCATGTCGGGGCGTGGCGTCATCACCTCCCGCAGGATGGTGTCGCCGAACTCGAAGATCGAGTGGATCATCTCCCGCTCTTCTTCCTCGATGACGGCGCCGCGTTCGGCCTCGTCGACCAACGCCCGGATCTCCTCCTCGGAGACGAACGGGCCGCTCTTCAGGCCCTTGCCGGGGGTGACCACGTTGCCGATCCCGATCAGCAGGCGCGTCAGCGGGCCGAGCACCGGCAGCCGGGTGAGCACGTAGACCACCGGCGCGACCGCCAGGGCGGCCCGGTCGGTCTGCTGCACGGCGTAGGTCTTCGGCGCCACCTCGGCGAAGATGAAGGTGAGGATGGTCATCACGGTGGCCGCGATGGCGACGCCGAGGCCGCCGCCCACCAGCCGGCTCAGCACCGAGGTGAACAGGGCGGTGGCGAAGACCTGCACCACCAGCACCAGCAGCAGCACCAGGTTCAGGAAGCGGGCCGGCTGCTCGACCAGCCGCAGCAGCTGGGCGGCGCCGCGGCGCTGCTCCTCGGCGAGGTGGATCGCCCTCGCCCGGCTCATGCGGGTCAGGCCGGTCTCGGCCGCGGCCAGGAACGCGGCCACCGCGGTCAGCACCAGCACCACCACGAGGGTCCAGAGGTCGGCGGTGCTCAGGCGGTTCACGGCCGTACTCCGCTGCGCCAGCGGGCCAGCAGCTCGTCGGTGCGGGTCTGCATGGCCCGCTGGTCGTCCGGCTCGGCGTGGTCGAAGCCGCACAGGTGGAGGATGCCGTGCACGGTGAGCAGCTCCAGCTCGCCCTCCAGGCTCTGGCCGGTCCGGCCTGCCTGCTCGGCGGCGTAGGCGGGGCAGAGCACGATGTCGCCGAGCAGCCAGGGGGCGTCGTCGTCCTCGTCGGCCGGGTCGAGCTCGTCGTCGTCCTCGTCGGCGGCCAGGCGGTCGCCGGCGAAACCGCGCGGCCCGACCGGCCCGCCGGGCGGCCCTGAGGCCGGCGAGGGGCCGTCGATCGGGAAGGCGAGCACGTCGGTGGGCTGGTCCTCACCCATGTAGCGGGCGTTCAGGTCGGTCATCACCGTCCGGTTGACCAGCAGCAGCGACACCTCCGACTCCTCGACGCCCTCGGCGTCCATCACCAGCCGGGCAAGCAGGGCCAGCGCCGGTTCGTCGACGGGATGGTCGGCCTGCTCGTTGGCGAGGAACACGCTCACGCCCCGCCGCCCCCTTCATGGGGGTGGCGATACGGGGGTTCGGCCACTAGGGCCTGGCCTCGTCGTAGCGGCGGTAGGCCTCGACGATGTCCTGCACGATGCGGTGGCGCACGACGTCCCTGCTCGACAGGTACACGAACGAGAGGTCGTCGATGCCGGTGAGGATCTCGCGGACCACGTTGAGCCCGGAATGCTGGCCGGCGGGCAGGTCGATCTGGGTGATGTCGCCGGTGACGACCGCCTTGGAGTTGAAGCCGAGGCGGGTCAGGAACATCTTCATCTGCTCCGGGGTGGTGTTCTGCGCCTCGTCCAACACGATGAACGAGTCGTTGAGGGTGTTGTGGGTGACCAGGAAGTCGTCCGTCACATACAGCGAGTCGGCCGCCGCGACCTGGATGCAGAGCGTCTCCTGCTCGCCGGCGGGCTCGACGCTGTGGACGAAGCGCATGGGACGGCCGCCACCGAACCGCTGGTAGACGTCCCGCTTCCGAGTCAGCCTGAAGGGCTCGATGTCCTCGGGCAGGCGGATGTCGAGGACGAACGCGTCCGAGCGGTGGTGGACGTCCCGCCCGTTGGCGCGTCCGGGAACCCGCCCGGCGGCGGCGCGGGTCCTCCAGTACGCGACGCCTCCCAGGGACCGCACGAGGAACACGACGTCGTCCCGCAAGCGCTCCGAGGACGTCCCGTACTGGATGCGGCAGGTTCGGTCGCGCTGGGTCACGGGTCCGCCGTCGGTATCCAGCAGGCCCTGGAGCACGGCCAGGCGAACGTAGGAGGAGTTGTGCAGGTACATTCCCGGGACGAACTTCGTGTTCGAGCGCGTGCCGGCAAGGTCGAGCTCCCGGAGCACGACCGTCACCGGATTCGAGACGATCACCCCCCCGCGGTGTCCGGCCTGGTTGCGGAGGACGTAGTCGACCTTCCCCTTGCGGCGGAGCTCGATGCCGTCGAGCGCCTGTTCCAGGGCGACGGCCAGGTCCGGGTCGCCGGTCGCGAACGTCGGCGTCGTCGAGGTCGTCAGGCAGCCGTCGCCGAGGAGGAGCCCGAGCGCGTAGGGGTCCATCGGGACGGTCTGGGGCTCGAACTCGACCGGGTGCGAGACCAGCGGCAGCTCGAACCGGTGGGCGTGCGCCGCCCTGAGGCGGCCGACCATCTCCCGCGTCTCGAGGATCCGGTGCGGCCGCCCGCGGGGCCGATCATGGCGGGTCGTGACCGCCCAGAGGTGCTCGCCGCAGCAGAGCGTCGACGCACCGTCCTGCGCCTGGACGCGGAAGACCTCCTTGCGGCCCTGCGGGTACACGCCCAGCACCGGCGTGGGCAGGCCGTTCGATCCGATCACCAGGTCCCCGACCTGCAGGCTTCCGATGGGGCGGAATCCCCACGGCGTCAGGACCCGGCTGTGGAGTGGTTGCGCCCTACCCCGCATGTAGCCGAGGGGGGCGACCTCGATGGTGCCGCGTTCCATCAGGCGGCCGATCTG
>DASYRU010000294.1:0-3871 GCA_036004165.1 Actinomycetota bacterium | reverse complement strand
CGGGGTCCGCCGCGCTCGCTGCCGGGCTCCTCGGGGTCGGCGCGCTGCTGCTGGTCCTCAGCCGCCGGCGGGGACCGAGCGCAGCAGGGGCCGCCGGCCAAGGCGGAACGGCACCACGGTCACGTTGACGCCGTCCAGGCTGTCCAGCACCTTGAACAGTCCCGCCGACGAGTTGTCGTGGAGCACCCGGCGCCACAGGGTGGCGTAGCGACGCTTGGGCAGCAGCACGGTGACCTCGGTGTCCGGCCGCACCAGCTCGGCGATCGCCGCCCGCGCGGTGGCCAGCAGGTTGCGGTCGGGGCTGTCGACCACCTCGAGGGGCGCCGGGATGTTGACCCGCGACCACAAGGCACACAGCTCGCGGGCCCGGTCCGGGTCGACCGCGATGTGCATGGCGGTCAGGCGTAGCGGGTTGAGCTGACGGGCGTACTGCAGGGCGTTGATGGTGGCCTGGTCCAGGCCCTCCACCAGCACGACCACCTCGTGGCGCGGCTTGGGGGGCGCCATCCGCTGGCTCGCCTCGACCTGAAGCTCGCCCAGCTCCCCCTGGTACACGCGTTGGGTGCGGAGCAGCAGCCAGACCAGCAACGGCACCGCGACCACCACCATCCAGGCGCCGTGGGTGAACTTGGTGATCGTGATGATGACCAGCACGACCAGCGTCACCGTGGCGCCGAGGCCGTTGACGGCCAGGCCCTTGCGCCAGCCCGGCCGCCGTAGCCGCAGGTGCCTTCGGGTCATGCCGGCCTGCGCGAGCGTGAAGGAGGTCACCACCCCGATCGCGTACAGCGGGATCAGCAAGTGCACGCTGGCCTTGAACGCCACCACCAGGAAGACCGCCGCGCCGGCGAGCACCAGGATGCCGTTGGAGTAGACCAGCCGGTGGCCCCGCTTGCGGAGCTGGCGGGGCATGAGCGCGTCCTTGGCGGCGAACGAGGCCAGGATCGGGAAGCCGTTGAAGGCGGTGTTGGCCGCCAGGACCAGGATCAACAAGGTGGCGACCTGCACGAACACGAACAGCGCCCGGCCGATGCCGTCGCCGAGCACGTGCTGGGCGATCTGGGCGACCAGGGTCGGGTGCCCGGAGTCGAACGGCCGGGCGTGGAGCCGGATCGCCAGGAAGGTGATGCCGATGAACAGGAACCCCATGATCAGGGCCATCGCCGTCAGGGTCCGCTGGGCGTTCTGCGCCTCGGGCTTGCGGAAGGCCGGGACCCCGTCGGCGATCGCCTCGACCCCCGTCAGGGCGGTGGTCCCGGCGGCGTAGGCGTGCAGCAGCAGGAACAGCGACACCGCCACCAGCGAGTCACCCGCCCCTGCCAGCCCGTGAGCCTCCTCGGGCCGGTAGCTGATCTGGTCGAGCCCGCCGGACAGCGTCCGGTACACGCCGAGCACCACCACCCCGCCGAGGCTCAGGATGTAGACATAGGTGGGGATGGCGAAGATCCGCCCGGACTCCCGGATGCCGCGCAGGTTGCCCCACATCAGCAGCAGGATGAAGGCGACCGACAGCTCCACCCGCCACGGCCGCAGCACCTCGATCGCCGAGGCGAGCGCGGCGGTCCCGGCCGACACGCTCACCGCCACCGTCAGCACGTAGTCGACCAGCAGCGCGGCCGCGCACACCGCCGCGAACAGCCCGCCGAGGTTGTCGCGGGTCACCATGTAGGCGCCGCCGCCCTGCGGGTAGGCGGCGATCACCTGCCGGTAGGACAGCACCAGGATGAACAGCAGCACGACCACCCCGGCCGCCAGCGGCAACGCCAGCCCGATCGCGGCCGTACCGGCCGCGACCAGCACCAGCAGCATCTCCTCGGTGGCGTAGGCGGTGGAGGAGATCGGGTCGGAGGAGAACACCGCGAGCGCCACCCGCTTGGAGATGCGCTCGTGGCTCAGCTGGGCGGTCCGGAACGGCGCGCCGAGCAGCAGCCGCTTGGCCCGGTAACCGAGCGACTGGTAGCGGTCGGCGCCGGCGGTGCGTGGCACCGACTCCAGTTGCGGTCGGGATTCCGGCTCGGTCTCAGTTGCCACGCGTGCGACTCCTCTGCGGCCGGCTGGCCGGATAGCCTACCTCGGGTGGACCTTCGTACAGGGCAGACGTAGGACGAAGGCGGCGCCGCCGCCCGGGGCGGTCTCGGCCCAGAGCTGGCCTCCCATCGCCTCCACCAGCCCACGGCAGATGCTCAGGCCGAGCCCGGTGCCCTCCACCCGCCGCTCGGGACGCTGGACCCGGTAGAACTGGTCGAAGATACGGCGCTGCTCGGACCGGGGGATGCCGGGGCCGTGGTCGATCACCCGCAGCTCCACGGTGCCGCCGTCCACGGTGCGGCCGACGACCTTCACCAGCCCCTCACCGGCGTGGCGGCGAGCGTTGTCCAGCAGGTTGGTGAGCACCTGGTCGAGGCGGACCGGGTCGGTCAGCACCGGCGGCAGCGACTGCGGCACGTCGACGTGGATCACCTGCCCGCTGCCGGTCCACACCCGCCCGACCGCACGACCGACCACCTCCGACAGCCAGGTGTCGGCGAGCTGCGGGTTGACCGCGCCGGCTTCGATGCGGGACATGTCGAGGAGGTTGGCGACCAGGCGGGCGAGCCGGTCGGCCTCCTGCTCGATGGTGACCATGAACTCCTTCCGCTCCGCGTCCTCCCAGGCGATCCCCTCGTCGAGCAGGCTGGCGGCCGACGCCTTGATCGCGGCGATCGGGGTGCGGAGGTCGTGCGAGACGGAGTTGAGCAGCGCCGTGCGCAACCGGTCGGTCGCCTCCAGCGCCTGCGCGCGTGCCCGCTCCTGCTCCTGGCGAGCCTGCAGCACCACCACGGCGGCCTGGTTGGCGAAGGTCACCAGCACCCGCCGTTCCGCCTCCCCGACCGCCGGCGTGCCGGCGACGCCCGCCTGTGCCACCAGTGCGCCCGCGCACAACCCGGCCGCCTGCATCGGCAGCGCCAACAGCGTTCCCGGCTCCAGCCCGCCCGGCGGCGCCTCGCCCTCCCGCCCCTCCAGCCCAGCGACCACCGCCTCGGCGACCGCCAGCGCATCGGCGGGCACCTCCCCGTCGGATGCGGCCAGCCGAAGGCCACCTGGCGCCTCGGCGATGGCGATCGCGCAGCCGCCGAGATGGAACAGCGAGCGGACCGTCCGAGCCACGCCGGCCAGGGTGACATCGAGGTCGCTGGAGGCGACCAGGCTCTGCGACAGCGCGTAGAGGGTCCTTGCCTGCTGCTCGCGCCGCTCGGCCTCGCGTCGTCGCCGGTCGCGGGCGACGACCAGGGTGCTCACCACGATCGTGACGAGCAGGTAGGCCGCGAGGGAGACATAGGCGTCCGGCTCGGCCACGCGCAGCGTGCCATAGGGCGGAATGAACAGCACGTCGAAGGCGAGGAAGCCGAGGGCGGTCGCCACCAGGCCAGGCGCGAACCCGCCGATCGCCGCGGCCGCGACCACCACCATCAGGAACGCCAGGACGACGATGACCAGGTCGACCTGGCCGCGGAAGGCGAGCAGGACGGCTGCGGTGACCCCGGTGCCGAGCACTGCGATCACGTACCCGAGCGCCGTCCGTCGCCGCCGCATGCCCAGGCGCCATCGCACGACCATGCGGCAAGCATAGATCCGCGCGGCCCGGATCTTTGCAACTTCTTTGCATCCGCAGCGCGCGTCTTTGTGGCGCCTTCACCTCACCGGAGGACCTTGGCCACGTCGGGGACAGCCAAACAGGGAGACGGCCAGGCGTGAGGTTCGTGCTGCAGCCAAGCGATCCCGACATCTTCATCACCGACGAGGCGGGCCGGGACGTCTACTGGGTCAAGGGGCCAACCGGCCGGGTCGGTTGCTGGACGCTGCGAGATCTCGCCGACGGGGAGGTCGCCAC
>DASYRU010000293.1:0-2339 GCA_036004165.1 Actinomycetota bacterium | reverse complement strand
GGGTGTGGCTCCATCTCAGGGACCGGCTGATCAGGCTGCACGGGCGGGTGGGTGCTGGTAGCGGGCTTGGTGGATGCGTCGGTGTTCTTGGGCGCGGTGGAAGCGCCAGTAGGCGTCGAGGTCGCCGTTGCTCCAAAGGGCGCGCAGCTTGAGGACCGCCTCGGCGCCGTGCAGGCCCCAGCGGGCGCCGGTGATGTCGAGCCGGTCGCCGACCAGGTGCCGGCAGGCCCCTTCGATCACGCCGGTGGCGATCGGCCAGCCGCGGGCCAGCGCGGTGCCGTAGCCGAGGAACTCCCGCTTGGCGGTGAGGTAGCCGATGCAGGCATCGACACCGCCGCGCTGGGGGGCGGTGAGCCCGGCGTCGGTGGCCTGGGTCTGGACCGCGGCGATGACGGTGTCGACCTCGCCGGCCAGGATGCGCAGGGCGTGGCCGGCGACCCAGGGTTCGGCAGCGGGGTCGGCGTCCTGGTAGAAGCACCAGGCCGCCTTCCAGATGTATTCGAGGACGTGGATGAGGTCGACCAGGATGTGGATGGTCACCTTGCGGCGGGCGGCTTCGGCGCGGACCTGGTCGAGCTGGTGGCGGGCGCCGTCGACCAGCACGACCCAGGGGCGGCGGTGGGTGGGGTCACGCTGGTCGGCCTGGTCGAACACCTGGCTGATGACCTGCTGGCTGGTGGTGGCGACCGAGCCGGTCAGCCACTTGGCGGTGGCGACCGGACCCTTGCGGCGCCGCCGACCACCACCACCACCACCACCACCGGTACCATCGGGAGCGGCGTGGAGGGTGGTGGCCGGGGTCATGACGTCGTGGGGCCGGCGGGGTGCGGGGTCGGCGTCGTAGACGGCACCCAAGGTCGCCATCCGCTCGCGGCCCTGCTTCTCGCCGCTGGCCAGGCGGGTCCGGTAGCGGTTGGCGCCCTTGACGGCGGCGGCCTTGCGGGTGGGCTCGCGCAGCGCGTCAGGACGCATCACGATGCCCTTGCCGTCGACGCTGAGGACCAGCAACGTGTCGTCGGTGGCTGGCTGCGGCGCCGCGGCGGTGTAGAAGGCGTCGATGTCGCTGGCCGCTGCCACGGTGAGCTGCTCGACCTGCCGTTTGCCGGCCACCTTGCCGCACGAGCGGGTCAGCGTCTGCTCGGCGGCCTCAAACGAGCCACGCACCGCCTCGGTCGCCGCCCGGCGCTTGAGGGTGTGGGAGTGCCGTCGGTCGGGGAGGTTCAACGCCGCGTCGGCGGGATACAGGTTGCGGGCACCGTCGGCCCGCCAGGCGCAACGGGCCACCCGCACCGTGCCGAACACCGTCGCCAGGTGGCGGACGTGACCCCGCTCCACCTTGCGGTGGCCGATCCCCTCGGCGTCGGTGATCGCCACCACCCGGCCGCGGGTGAGTGCGTCCTGGACGGCGTGCTGCTCGCGGAGGGCCCGCAGGTCCAGATGGTCTTGGAGCAGCCGTCGCAGCAGCTGTCGGCCGTCACGTTCCAGGTGGTCCTCGAGTTGGTCGTGGGTCCACCCGCCAGCCTCGGCGCCGCCGAGGGTGGCGGCCAGCTCCGCGAAGGCGGCACGGGAGCGGGCGAAGGCGTCCTCGGCCAGGACGGCGTCGTCGCAGGCGTCGTTGTCGTAGGCTTGCATCGGGCTCTTTCTCGTCGGTTCGGTCCTAGCACCCGAAACCTACGAGGAAGAGCCCTGTCCCTCACCTTCACCTGCCAGGGCCGCTGTCAGTCGCCGCCGTCCAGCGCCGCAGCCACGCCCCCAGCGCAGGCGAACAGCCCCGGCTCGGCCTCGACCAGCCAGCCACGCTCGACCAGCCGCTTGAGCTTGATCCGCATCCCCTCCCGATGCCTGGGCTCAGCTCCCACCCCACCGCCTGGCACACCTGCCTGGCGCGCAACGGGCCGGCATCGGCCAGCACCTCCACCACGTCCCGGTAGGCCACCGGCAACCTGCGCTCCCCACCATCCCCATCCTGGCTGAAGACAGGAACCCGCATTCCCACCCTCGGCGCCGCGGCCCCGGCGCCAGCGTTGGGATCGGGATCGGTACCGGCCGCGCCCTGGCCGGGCACAGCATCGCCGGCCAGCACCTCGATCACGGTCTGCCTGGTGATCTCCAACCGCCCCAGCAGCTCCTGCTCGGCGGCCAGGTGCTCGGCCAGCCGGTCCATCTCGGCCCGCAACGCCTCCACCCGGGTGCGGGCCGCCTGCTCTCGCGCCTCCAACCGATCCAGCAACGATCCCATGACCGTCTCCTCACACCACCTCAAGGAGCCGATCCTCACCCGCCACCCTCAGGCCCGCCAACTTCGCAGCTCACCCAGTCCCTGAGATGGAGCCACACCC
>DASYRU010000292.1:0-4572 GCA_036004165.1 Actinomycetota bacterium | reverse complement strand
GCTGCCGTCAGCCAGCCTCGACGACGACGGCCGCCCCGACGGGGAGCAGGACCGATCGACCCTGCCCTACATCGTGGTCGTGATCGACGAGCTCTCCGACCTCATGATGGTCGCCCCGCGCGACGTCGAGGACGCCATCTGCCGCATCGCCCAGATGGCCAGGGCGGTCGGCATCCATCTGGTGGTGGCGACCCAGCGGCCCTCGGTCGACGTGGTGACCGGCCTGATCAAGGCCAACATCCCGAGCCGCATCGCCTTCATGGTCGCCAGCGCGCAGGACTCGCGGGTCATCCTCGACTCGGGCGGGGCCGAGAAGCTGGTCGGCCACGGCGACCTGCTGTTCCTGCCCGGCGGGACCTCCAAGGCGCGGCGCATCCAGGGCGCCTTCATCACCGAGAAGGAGGTCGAGGCGGTGGTCGCCTACTGCAAGGCGCAGCAGCAGGCCGCCTACCAGCCGGGCGTGGTGGCGGAGGGCCGTGCCACCAGCGAGGACGACGACGGGGACGAGGACCCGCTGCTCACCCAGGCGATGGAGATCGTGGTCCGCTCCGGGCTGGGGTCGACCTCCATGCTGCAGTCGAAGATGAAGGTCGGCTTCTCCCGGGCCAGGCGGATCATGGACCAGTTGGAGGAGCGCGGCGTGGTCGGGCCGTCGGAGGGATCCAAGCCGCGCGACGTGCTGATGACCGTGGAGGAGCTGGAGGAGCTGCGCGGCCGCGAGACCGGCTACAGCGAGCTCGAAGACGGGTAGGCTGGGAGGGCTCGCCCTGGTTGCCGTCGCACGCCGCTTGGGGTGACAATCCGCTGACCCGAGAGAGCGATCTTCCGGCTTGCCGGGATTTGCGTCCGTGAAGGGGTGTCCCGCCTGAGCACGATTGGCGACGCGCTGCGCTCGGCTCGGGAAGCGCAGGGAAGGTCCATCGAGGAGGCCTCCGCCGCGACCCGGATCCGGTCGGGCTACCTGGAGGCCCTCGAGCAGGAGCGCTTCGACGAGCTCGGCGGCAACGTCTACGCCAAGGGGTTCCTGCGCTCCTACGCCAGCTTCCTCGGGGTCGACCCGGCCCCGCTGCTGGAGGCCTACCGGGCCCAGGAGCGGCCGGACGCGCCGCTGTTCGAGCACGCACCCAAGGTCATCGGCGGCCTCAAGACCGGCAGGCGCAGCCCCAACTGGCTGGCGGTGGCGATCGTCTGCGTCTCCGTCATCCTGGTGGTGTCGCTGTGGTCGCTGCTGCGGCCGGCGCCCGACCCCAACGACGCGCAGCCCCCGTTCGTGTCCGAGCCGGCCACCACCGCCGGCAGCGCCGCCCGGCCGACCGCCCCGCCGACCACCGCCCGGCCAGCCCCCAAGGGAGTGACGGTGGTGCTCAGGTACACCTCGCCGTCCTGGACGAGGGTCACCACCGACGGTGAGGTCTCCTTCGAGGGCATCCCTGGCGCCACCGAGCGGCGCACCTTCCGCGCCAGCCGCAGCATCGACCTGATCCTCGGCGCCCCCGGCGGCGTGAGCCTGACGGTGAACGGCAAGGACCTCGGCGTCCCCGACAGCTCGGGCGCCATCTGGCGCGGCTCCTTCACCCCTGGCGAACCCTCCCTGGGTTAGGTGCGCGCGATGACCGCGGAGCCGCGACTGGCGCTGACCTTCGAGGACGTGCTGCTGGTGCCGCGGCGCTCCCGGATCCGCTCGCGCCGCCACGTCTCCACCCGCTCCCGCTTCAGCCGCGAGCTGGAGCTCGCCATCCCGATCGTGTCGGCCAACATGGACACGGTGACGACCGCCCCGATGGCGATCGCCATGGCGGAGCTCGGCGGCCTCGGCGTGATCCACCGCTTCCTGCCCGTCGACGGTCAGGCCGAGGAGGTCCGGCGGGTCAAGCGCTACCTCAGCCAGGTGATCGAGCAGCCCTACACGATCGGTCCGGAGCGGACGGTGGCCGAGGCGGCCGCGGAGGCCCAGCGGCTCGGCGTGACCGGGCTGGTGGTGGTCGACGCGGCCGCCCGCCCGCTCGGCATGCTCACCGCCCGCGACATGCGGGCCGACGGCGGCGACACGGTGGCGTCGGCGATGACGCCGACCGAACGGCTGATCACCGCCCGGCCGGGGATCGACCTGGAGGAGGCCCGCAAGCTGCTTGACCGCCACCGCATCGAGAAGCTGCCGCTGGTCTCCGACGACGGCCGCCTCGCCGGCCTCATCACCCTCCGCGACCTGGCCCTGCGCGACCGCTACCCGCAGGCCACCAGGGACGGGCAGGGCCGGCTGCGGGTGGCGGCCGCCGTCGGCGTCCGCGGCGGCTACCTGGTCAGGGCGGAGGCGCTGCTGGACGCCGGCGTGGACGCGCTGGTCGTCGACGTCGCCCACGGCCACGCCGACCCCACCATCGAGGCGGTCCGCGAGCTGAAGGCGACCTGGCCGGCCAGCCAGGTGGTCGCCGGGAACGTCGCCACCGCCGAGGGCTTCCGCGACCTGGCCGACGCCGGCGCGGACGCCGTCAAGGTCGGCATCGGGCCCGGGCTGGCCTGCACCACCCGGCTGGTCGCCGGGGTCGGGGTGCCCCAGCTCACCGCGATCCTCGACTGCGCCGTGGCGGCCCGCGACAGCGGCGTGCCGCTGATCGCCGACGGCGGCATCCGCCACCCGGGGGACGTGGCCAAGGCGGTCGCGGCGGGCGCCAGCACGGTGATGATCGGTGGGCTGTTCGCCGGCCGGGCCGAGAGCCCCGGCGAGGTCGTCCGCCGCCAGGGGCGCGCCTACAAGGTCTTCAGGGGGATGGCCTCCTACGGGGCGGCCGCCGCCAGGCTCGAGATCGAGGGCCGCGGGGACGCGCTCGACCAGTACGTGCCGGAGGGCGAGGAGCTGGAGTTCCCGCTCAAGGGCCCGGTCGCGGAGGTGGTCAACGAGCTGGTCGGCGGCCTGCGCAGCGGCATGAGCTACGTCGACGCCAGCACCGTCGCCGAGTGCTGGCAGAAGGCCTCCTTCGTCCGCCAGACGCAGGCAGGCAGGCGCGAGGCCCGCCCGGGCGCGCCGGACGCCTAGGCCGGGCCGGCGAGACGAACGCCGCGGCCGCGGTGGCCCGCCGCCCGCCCGGGTGGTGCGACGCTCAGCGGACGGTGAGCGCGAGGTTCTGGCTGGTGGCGCTGGCGTGGTCGGCGTCGGCCCGCTTGTAGACCCGGTAGGTGAGCTTGCCCCTGACCGTGGGCTTGACGCGCAGGGTGTAGCCGCTGCTGCCGCTCAGGGTGGCGATGACGGCGTCCTTCCAGCTGCCGCCCACCAGCCGTTGCAGCCAGACGTGCTGGCCGGCGTGGTTGGGGCTGACCTTGCCGGTGACGGTCAGGGTCTGGCCGAGGTTGATGGCGCTGGCGGAGCGCTTGGCGGTCACCAGCGAACGGACGTTGACGGTCACCTGCGAGCTGGTCGCGATCCCGTAGGTGCCCGAGCCGCCGAAGCTGGCCCGGTAGGCGGTGGTGGCGTCCGGCGCCTGGGCGAAGGCGACCGACCCGTCCGCGCCGCCGCCGGCCGTCGCGGCCTGCTGCCAGCCGGTGGCGCCGGCCCGCTGCGCCCACAGCACCACCGGTCCGCCGAGGACGCCGGCGCCGCTCTCCTGGTCGGTGAGCCTGCCGCTCAGGCCGGTGCTGCCGTGCCAGGTCACGGTGGTGCCGCCGGCGAGGGTGAGGCGGGCAGAGCGTGCCAGGAAGCCGGAGCGGGCAGTGTTCCAGTGGGTGTCCAGGTAGCTGCCGGACGGCGGCCGGGTGGAGAAGTAGTCGTCGTGGTTGCAGTCCAGCAGCGCCTCGTGCTCCGGCGGGCAGGCGGTGGAGGACAGCGCGATCCCGCCGGGGCCGTCGTCGTCGTAGCACATCACGTCGGCATCGTCGCTGCAGTGGTTGTTGGGCGTGCCGTGGCGGGCGTCGGACTGCACCGCGCCCAGCATGTGGAAGACCTCGTGCAGCTCCGCGTAGTGCCAGCAGGGCGCGTCGACGCGCGCGTAGAACGGCCCGGTGTTGTTCCAGTTGGCGGCGGGGTCGGCTCTGGTGTCGTCGCTGACCTCGCCGAGCCCGCAGATGCCCACCGCGGTGTCCATCCACACCATGTACTTGCGGTTGGACCGGCGGAACCGCTCCTGGGCCTGCAGCTCGGTCACCATGTTGTTCCAGTTGACGCTGGTCGCGTCGACCGAGCCGCTGCCGCTGGCATCGACCTGGGGCACGGTGAGCGCGACCCGCTCGACCTGGACCTGGCAGGACCCGTCGGTGACGAACCGCAGGGTGCGGCCACCCTGGGTCTCTCCGGCGCTGAGCCACACCGCCCGGTCCATCTCCGCCGCCCACTGCCGGAACGAGGGCAGCAGCGCCTGGTAGCGGTCGGGGGCGGTGGCGGGGCGGGCGTAGACCATCTGCACGCGCCTGCCGGGATGCTCGGTGGTGCCGTCGTCGGCGCATGGCACCGACGCCAGCCCTTCAGCGCTCGCGGTCGCGGTCGTCCCCTGCCCCGCAGGGTCCGCCGCGGCGGCGTTCCGCGCCAGGACCTTCAGGCCGGCCATCCCCGGGCTCCGCAGGGTCGTGCGTGCCTGCAGCTCC
>DASYRU010000291.1:0-3352 GCA_036004165.1 Actinomycetota bacterium | reverse complement strand
CGCCCTGCTCTGTGGCAGAGTGACGCAAGGCCGACACACCGGCAGGAGGCGGCCATCGTCGCAGGGGGCCGATGAACTCGCGGGTGGAGCAGCGCCTGTCGGATCCGGCTCGTCGCCGGCTCAGCCGCGACCCCCGCGACCCCGAGGTCACCCTGCGGGTGATTCCCCAGTATCCGCGGCAGACCCTGAGCCGGTCGAGGTGCGGGTCAAGGGCCCGCTGCTGCCCGGTCCGGTGGGCGCCCACCTGGCCGTGTTCGACTACAACCGGGACGTGGACCGGGTGGCCGCCGCCGCCGCTCCGCGCCGTGACGGGTCCTTCCCGGACTACGGCCTCGACGACTTCCGGTTCCACCAGCTGAATGCGTACGCGGTGGCCTCCCGCGCGGTGGAGCTGGTGGAGCTGGAACTCGGCCGCGGGCTCGGCTGGGGGTTCGAGGCCAGCCGGCTGATCGTGCTGCCGCACGCCGGGTACATGGCCAACGCCTTCTACAGCGAGGAGACCCACAGCCTGCAGTTCTACTCGTTCCGGCAGCAGGACGGGGAGGTCTACCACACCGCGCTGGTCCACGACATCGTCGCGCACGAGACCGGCCATGCCCTGCTGGATGCGGTGCGTGACCGCTACACCGAAGCCAACGAGCCGGAGACGGCGGCGCTGCACGAGGCGGTCGGCGACCTGACGGCGGTGTTCGCCGCCTTGAGCCATGCGCAGGTCCGCTCGGACTTCCTGCGGCAGGCGGGTCCTGAGCTGCGAGGCTCGAACCCCGTGGCCAGCATCGCCGACGACTTCGGCGGGTCGGGCCCGGCGGGCAGGCTCAGCCTCAGGGACCTGACGAGCAGTCGGCCGCCGGCGGCGTATGCGGGCGTGGTCGAGCCTCACGACCTGTCGTTGAAGCTGACCACGGCGGTGTGGCAGGCGCTGGTGCGGCTGTTCCAGGCCAACCGGGCCGGTGGCGACGACCCGGACGAGGCGCTGCGGTTGGCGCGACGCGCCGTGCAGCGGATGGTGGTGCGGGCGCTGGACTACCTGCCGCCGGCGGACGCCACCTTCGAGGACTTCGCGGTGGCGATGCTCCGCGCCGACTCCTTCGCCAACCCCGACGACCGGCGCGGCTTCCGGTCCCTGGTGGCGCAGGCGCTGACCCAGGGCGGGGTGCTGCAGGACCCGCAGGGTGCGCAGGAGCTGCTGGAGCGGCCCGCCGAGCGGGCCTGGCGCGACCTGCCGCCGGCGTGGCCGCGGCTGACGCCGCTGGAGGCGTACGTGCTGCTGGACGCGCACCGCCGCGACCTTGCCCTGGGCCGCTCCCCCGGCTACCGGGACTTCGTGGTGCGCGGCTTCGACATGACCAGCAAGCCACCCGACCACACCACCATCGACGAGGTGATCCTGGTCTACGAGTATCCGGTCGAGGTCCAGCTGCCGCGCCGGTTCGGGTCGCTGGCCGGGCGGTGGATCACCATCTGGGGCGGCGGCACCCTGGTGTTCGACAGCGACGGCGGGCTGCGCCATCACGCCCGCAAGCCCGTGACCGCCGCGCGGATCAGGCGGACCCTGGAGTTCCTGGCGTCGATCGTCGGGACGGCGCTCACCGAGGTCCACCGCACCGACGACGACCAGTTGCGGCTGGCGGCTGCCCGCCGGCCCTACCTGGCGGAGGTCGGCCCGGAGGGCGTGGCGATCAGGACCAACCCCGCGGCCCGCTGCGGCGCCCGCCCGCCGGCGCCCGAGGAGTACCTGTGAGCCTGACCGTCCGCGCCTACAACGTGCTGTTCGGCGACTGCATCCTGCTCTCGTGGGACGAGGACGACGGACGGCACCACGCCTGGGTCGACTTCGGCAACCTGCTCGACGACCCCAACCTGCTGTTCGACACCGTCTACGACGACGTGCTGGCCCGCACCGGCGGCCGCCTTGACCTGGCGCTGGTGACCCACCGCCACCTTGACCACCTGGAAGGCTTCTACGCGTGCCGGCAGCGGTTCGCGCGGGACTTCCAGGTGGATCGGCTCTGGCATGCGCACGTCACCCCGGCGCTGGACAACGTCTTCCGGCTCGCCGACCAGGCGATGACCGCGCTGCTGCCCCGAGCCACCGTCAGCGGCGAGGGAGAGCTCGGCCGGCTGTACCGCAACAACCACGAGCTGACCACCATGGACCGGATGGCCGAGATCCTGCGGTCCTTCCCGGCCGCCAGCGCCCACGCCATCCACCGCCGGCTCGACCTGCGGGCCGAGCGGGCCCTGCCGCCCGGCATGCGTCGCATGCGCATCCAGGTGCTGGCTCCCGAGGAGGACAGCGGCCGCTACCTGCGCCCGCTCGAGGAGGGTCTGGCGTCCCGGCAGGCGCTGCAGCGCAGCTTCGACGCGCTCCCCGCCGGCGCCAGCCGGCCCGCGATCCAGCCGAGGCAGCCCTACCCGCAGGACCCCGGGTACCTGTTCCTGCCGGAGCTGGCGGACTTCGAGCGGCTGCGGCGCAGGCTCCGGACCGGCGGGCTGGAGACCCTCGCGGCGGTGGACAAGACCCGCAACAACACCTCCGTGGTGACCAGGTGGACCTACGACCAGACGATCAGCCTGCTGCTCACCGGGGACGCCGAGCTGACGAGCTGGTCGATCATGGACGGCAACGGCGTGGACTTCTCCGCCGACCTGCTGAAGGTCGGCCACCACGGCAGCATCAACGCCTCCCCCACCTGGTCGTTCGAGCGGGTCTTCCCGCAGGTGCGCGGGTCCAACGCCGTGCTGCTGTCCACCGACTCCACCAGGTTCACCGGCGAGCACGAGGTCCCCAAGGATTCGGTGGTGGACGGCTGGAGGGCGCGGGTGACCAGGACCAGCCGGTTCCGGAGAACCGACGCGCCCGGCCTGGCCCCGGGCCTCTCGGTGGCGTTCCGGTTCGGCTCCTGACGTCCGCGCGGGGCTTATGCCCCTGCTGTTCCGCGCGGTCGCGGCGCTGCTCCCGGCCGCCTGCTCGGCACCTACGTCGCGGCCGTCGCGGTGGTCTTCACCCTCGCCTGGCCGCCCGAGCTGTGGGCCGGGACGATCCTCTACGGCGCCCTGGCCGGGCTGGCGCTCAGCGTCCTGGTGCTCCCCCGCCGGGCCTTCCGGAGTGCGGGTCAGGGAGGCATGACATCGTTCAACCATGGGCGCGTTGGTGGAGAACGGGCCAGGTGGTGCCGGGCGTGGTCGACCGGCCCCGCTGGGGCGGGCCTTCTGGCGGCTGTGGTCGGCGTCGACCCTGTCCAACCTCGCCGACGGTGTCGTCAAGGTCTCGCTGCCGCTGGTGGCGGTGAAGCTGACCGACTCGCCCGCGCTGGTCGCCGGCGTCGTGGTCGCGGTGACGCTGCCGTGG
>DASYRU010000290.1:0-2502 GCA_036004165.1 Actinomycetota bacterium | reverse complement strand
CCACGAACCCGCCGTCGTCCCTCCAGAGCCGGTCCACGCGGACGCCGCTCCGGACCGGGAGCTGGAACCGGGTCGCGTAGGCCTCCAGGTAGTCGGCCACCTGGTCCTTGGTGGGGAACGAGTGGGCCGGAGCGGGGAACGGGAGCCCGGCCAGCGCGTCGTACCGGGCCGGGGTGAACAGGCGGAGCGAGTCCCAGCGCCTGCGCCAGGCGTCGCCGACCCGCCGGTTGGCGTCCAGGATCACGAACGGCCGTCCCCGCCGGGCCAGGTGGTGGCCGACCGACAGGCCGGCTTGGCCGCCACCGATGACCACGGTCTCGATGCGCTCTGGCTCATGCCCGGGCATGCTCGCCTCCCGCTCGTTCCGCTCGCCTGCCATCAGGAACGCTACAAGCGGTCGCGGGCGCGTCCGATGGGGAGTTCTCCCCAGGCCGTGAGCCCGTGCTCCATGGCGAAGAGCGCGGCCGCCGCGCGGGTGGAGACGCCGATCTTGGCGTAGGCGTTCTGGATGTGGTGGTCGGCGGTCTTGACCGAGATCCCGAGCCGACGCGCGACCTGCTTGGTCTGTAGGCCGCGCGCAAGCAGGGCGAGGACCTCGGCCTCGCGTTCGGTCAGCCCAGCCGGCCGCTCGATTCGTGGGACCCGCTGCCCGGCCACCTCAAGCACTGCGGTGACGGCGTCGGGGTCGAGCCGTCCTTCGCCGGCCTCCCGGCCGAGGGCCGCGGCGGCCTGTCCGGGCGAGAGCGCCGCCCGGTGTGGCCGGGGCTCGGTCATCGCGTGGTAGGCGTCGACGGCGGCGACGAGGCGCGCCGGCGGCGTGATCTCCGCGGCTACGGTTCCACGGTGATAGCCCGAGCCGTCGAGACGCTCGTGGTGGAAACTGGCGACCGGCGCCAGCGCGGACAGGAACCGGGAGCGGGTGAGGACGCGCTCAGAGTGGTAGGCGTGCAGCCTGACCCGCTCCCAGTCGTCCGGCGCGAGTGGCGCGGCCTTCTGCCAGATGCGGACCGGGACCGCCACCCGCCCGAGATCGTGCACCAGCGCGCCACGCCGGACCTGCACCAGGTCAGCGGGCCGGAGACGGCACCGCTGCGCCGCCGCCGTGCCCAGTTCCGCGACACCGGCCGAGTGGCCGACCAGGTACGGCGAGGCAAGGTCGGCGAAGTCGCCCATTGCCCCCAGGGCTCGGTCGATCGCCTCGCCCTCAAGGGTCAACCGGGAGCCAGGCTCGCATGCGAGCGTCTCCTCCCAGACGGACCCATCGGCGGCATCGAGGGCCAAGAGCTCGGGGGCGGCGTCGGCGAGCGGGATGGCCACGGCCGGGTCGAACGCGCCGCCCGCCCGCCGGCGAACAACCTCGGCGGCGAAGTCCGGGCCGCCGAGCAGGCGCTGGAAGGCGGCGTCGCGGGCCACCGAGGCGATCCGCACCGGCAGCGGGATCTCCTCGTGCCTTGCCCGACCGGGCAGACCGTTGCCGTCCCAGCGCTCCACCAGGTACGCGAACAGGCCCTGCATGGACGCGGGCAGGCCGAGCCGGTCGGTGAGCATCTGGGCCACCTCGCAGAATGCGGTGACATGGCCCTTGAACTCTCGAGCCGCCCTCGGCATGCCACGAAGGATCTGCATGACCCGCACTGGCGCAGGGCTGCCCGAGGTGGCGAGCGCCCGCATGATCCCGGCCATCATCTCCGGCCGCGACCCGAACCTGGCCGGCATGCCATAGGTCGTCAGCGCGTCATCATCGCCGAAGGTCTCGGCGGCGACCTCCGCATCGGCGGTGCAGCCGACGTAGAAGAGCAGGCACGCATAGTAGATCTGCGAGGCCGTCTCCGGGTCGACGCCCAGCCGCTCGCCGAGCCGCATGGCGATCAGCGTGCTCTGCAGGCCGTGCTCGAGGGGCACCCCGATCCCGAGGTCCGTGGCCAGCGACAGGGCCGCGATCACCTCAGCGGTACGGACCCGTTCCCCGCCCTGGAATGCCACCTCCGCCACCAATCGCTCGCCTTGCTGGGCTCTATTGTCGTCCACTATGCGCGAACCTGGCATGGAAGGCCCTGTCTTCGCTGCGTCGTTGCGCCGCCCGCCATGGCCTCCGTGCTGGCGGCTCGCCAACCTGTGATGAGCGTGCGACTCGATACTCTTGACAGACTCTCTCGCAGCGCTGACCGAGAGGGGAACCGTGACGGCGGACGCGGCTGGGCAGGAGCTGAATATCCGCGAGCGGGTCGACTACACCCGCGCACACGTGCCCGCCACCCAGCGCGAGCGGTACGAGCAGGAGCTGCGCGAGGCGACCGAGCAAGCCTGGGACACGAGCGATTACGGCCCGCTCGGCGATGTGGTCGAGCGATGGTGGCGAGTGGCACGGCTGGAGGACCGCGGCGGGTCTTCCTTGCAGCGGCAGCAGCGCCTGGCCGAGGACGGCCGCTGGGCCGAGTTGTTCCCCGGCCCTGGCCGTGACGTCGACGAGGTCGTCGAGGAGCTGCTCCGCTGAGCGGACTC
>DASYRU010000289.1:0-5003 GCA_036004165.1 Actinomycetota bacterium | reverse complement strand
TACCTCCGCGAGCACGGCGCGCGGGCGTTCCCGACCTCGGTCGCGCTGGTGCGGGAGCTGCGCGACCGCGGGGTCAAGACCGCGGTGGTGTCGGCCAGCCGCAACATGGGTGCGGTGCTGGACGCGGCGGGGATCCGCGGCCTGTTCGACACCGAGGTCGACGGGGCCGCCGCCGCGCGGCTCGGCCTCGCCGGCAAGCCGGACCCGGCCCTGTTCCTGGAGGCGGCCAGACGCCTCGGGGTGGCGCCGCCGCGGGCGGCGGTGGTCGAGGACGCCCTGGCGGGCGTGGAGGCCGGCCGCCGCGGCGGGTTCGGCATGGTCGTCGGGGTGGACCGGGCCGGGCAGGCGGCGGCGTTGCGGGAGCGCGGCGCCGACGTGGTGGTCGACGACCTCGGGCGGCTCGGCCCTGAGGAAGACGCGGCGAAAGGGTGACGGTGAACACCTGGGCGCTTACCTACGACGGGTTCGACCCGCAGGGCGAGCGGTTGCGCGAGGCGCTCTGCGTGCTCGGCAACGGCTACCTCGCCACCCGCGGCGCCGCGCCGGAGGCCGCGGCCGACGAGGTTCACTACCCGGGCACCTACGTCGCCGGCTGCTACAACCGCCTGACGAGCCGGATCGGCGGTCGCGAGGTCGAGAACGAGGACCTGGTCAACCTGCCGAACTGGCTGCCGCTCAGCTTCCGGCCAGAGGACGGCGACTGGCTCGACCTCGCTGCGATGGAGGTGCTGGACTACCGGCAGGAGCTCGACCTGCGCCGCGGGGTGCTCGCCCGGTCCCTGCGCGCCCGCGACCGGCAGGGGCGGGTGACGGCGGTCGCCCAGCGCCGCTTCGTGCACATGGCCGACCCGCACCTGGCCGGTCTGGAGACGACCCTGGTCCCCGAGAACTGGTCGGGGCGCCTGGAGGTCCGGTCGGCGCTCGACGGCCGCGTCACCAACGCCGGCGTGGCACGGTACCGCCAGCTGGACGGCCGCCACCTGGTGCCGCTGGAGACCGGCGCGGCCGGCGACGACGCCGTCTGGCTGCTGGTCGAGACCAACGGCTCCCATGTGCGGATCGCGCAGGCGGCGCGGACCAGGGTCCTGCGGGACGGCGAGACGGTCGCGGCCGAGCAGCGGACGCTCCAGGAGCCGGGCCTGGTCGCCCAGCAGCTGGCGGTCGACGTCCTGGAGGGCGAGCCGCTGACGGTCGAGAAGGTGGTGGCGCTGCACACCTCGAGGGACCGCGCCATCGCCGAGGCCGGCGAGGCCGCCCGGCAGCGGGTCGGGCGCGCCACCAGCTTCGAGGAGCTGCTGGAGCGGCACGTGCTCGCCTGGGACCGGCTGTGGCGGCGCTGCCGGATCGAGGTCGGCAGCGACGGCGACCAGGAGGTGGCCAGGACCATCAACCTGCACGTCTTCCATCTGCTGCAGACCCTCTCCGAGCACACCATCGACATGGACGTGGGCGTGCCGGCCCGCGGGCTGCACGGCGAGGCCTACCGCGGCCACGTCTTCTGGGACGAGCTGTTCGTGCTGCCCTTCCTCGACCTCCGGTTCCCGGAGCTGGCCAGGGCGCTGCTCGGCTACCGCTTCCGGCGGCTGCCTGAGGCGCGCTGGGCCGCCAGGCAGGCCGGCTACCGAGGTGCGATGTACCCGTGGCAGAGCGGCAGCGACGGCCGCGAGGAGACCCAGCGGCTCCACCTCAACCCCCGATCGGGCCGCTGGCTGCCCGACAACTCCCACCTGCAGCGGCACGTCAACATCGCGATCGCCTACAACATCTGGCAGTACTACCAGGTCACCGGCGACGTCGAGTTCCTCAGCGAGCAGGGCGCCGAGATGCTGCTGGAGATCACCCGCTTCTGGGCCAGCATCGCCACCTACAGCCGCACCCTGGACCGCTACGAGATCCTCGGGGTGATGGGACCCGACGAGTACCACGACGGCTACCCGGACCGCGAGCGGCCAGGGCTGGACAACAACGCCTACACCAACGTGATGGTCGCATGGGTGATCTGCCGGGCGCTGGAGACCCTCCAGCTGCTGCCCAGCCACCGGCGCGCGGAGCTGGAGGAGTGGCTCGGGCTGCGGCGAGAGGAGGTCGACCGCTGGCAGGAGATCAGCCGCAAGCTGCGGGTCCCGTTCCACGACGGCGACATCATCAGCCAGTTCGACGGCTACGAGCGGCTCCAGGAGCTGGACTGGGACGGGCTGCGGCGCCGCCACGGCGACATCCGCCGGCTCGACAGGATCCTGGAGGCCGAGGGCGACACGGTCAACCGCTACAAGGCGTCCAAGCAGGCCGACGTGCTGATGCTGTTCTACCTGCTGTCGGCCGACGAGCTGCTGGCGCTGCTGGCCCGCCTCGGCTGCCCGCTGCAGCCTGCCTCCATCCCCCGCAACGTCGACTACTACCTGCGGCGCACCTCGCACGGCTCGACCTTGTCGGGCGTCGTCCACGCCTGGGTGCTGGCCCGCTCCGATCGCCTGGGGTCGTGGCGGTTCTTCACCGAGGCACTGGCCTCCGACGTCCACGACGTCCAGGGCGGCACCACCGCAGAGGGCATCCACCTCGGCGCCATGGCCGGCACGGTCGACCTCGCCCAGCGGTGCTACACGGGCCTGGAGACCCGGCAGGACGTGCTGTGGCTGAACCCCAGCCTGCCGGAGGAGCTGGACGGGCTGGACTTCGACGTCCGCTACCGCGGCCACTGGGTGGTCAACCTGTCCCTCACCCCGGAGCTGCTGCGGGTGCGTGTCGCCGACCACGACACCGCCACCGTCAAGCTCGGCGTCAAGGGCGAGGTGGTCGAGATCCAGCCGGGCGGCGTCCGCGAGTTCCCGCTGTAGCGGCCGGGGCCGTCAGCCGGCCACCGCAGCGGCGAGGGCGACCACCGGCAGCAGGCGCTGGCGCAGCACCTCGAACGAGAACTGGCTGCGCCCCACCTGGTAGTTGTTCTGGACGGCCTCCTGCCAGCGGGCCGGCTCCTCCAGCCAGGCGGCGGCCCGCCCGACCGCCTCCCTGGTGACCTCACCGTCGATCTCGATGCAGGCCACCCCGGTCGGCGCGATGTCGCGCTGGTAGACCGGGTAGCGGTTCACCAGCACCGGGCGCCGGTAGAAGAACGCCTCCAGCAGCGCGTTGCCGAAGCCTTCGTAGCGGCTGGGGATAGCAGACCAGGTCGGCGGCGGCGTAGGCGTCGGCCAGGGACGGCCGCTCCGGGTCGTCCCCGTCGGGCGGCCTGGTCGGCACGAAGCGCAGTCCACCTTCAGCCGCTCCGCCTCGGCCCGCAGGCGCCGGCCGTAGGTCTCGCCCTCGTCGCCGTCGTTGTGGGTGACGACCACCTTGACCCGTTGGTCGGCCAGCTCGTGGGCCAGTCGTAGGGTGAGCTCGATGCCCTTGCGGGGCACCACCCGGGTCGGCTGCAGCAGCAACAGGTCAGCTTCGCCGAGGCCTGCCGCCGCCCGGAAGGCGGCGGCGTCCTACGCCGTCGCCGGGCCACGCTCGAAGTCCATCACGTTGGGGAGCACGGTCGCGAGCACGCCACGGCGGCGCGCCAGCTCGTCCCTTGCGCTGGACTGGATCACCACGTGCTGCATGCCCGCGAGCGCCGGCGGGAACGCCGTCTCGAGGATCTCGGGTACGCAGGTGCGCTGGAACCGCTCGCCAAGCTCCCCGGCGAACCACACCACCTCATGGCCCGCCTCCTTCAGCACCTCGGCCAGCTTGGCCGCCTCCAACGTCACCCCGTCCGTCCCGGCGAACCGGGTCGACACCATGCCGATGTTCATCGTCGTCTCGTCGTTTCCTCGTCGGGTTCCCACGTTCAGCTGTTCGGAGCATCGCTTCCCTTGGTTCATCGGCTCAGGCGGGCAAGGATATGACAGGCGGTTCGCGTCCACCGCCCGGTAGCCACAACGGCGGAGCCCCGCCGGCGTATGCTCCACGGCGTGGTCAGGGTCCGCCGCGCGACTGTCCAGGACGCGTCCGCCATCGGCAGGCTGCATGTCCGGGCGTGGCAGGCCGCCTACCGGGGGCAGATGCCCGACGACTACCTCGACGGCCTCCGGCCGCAGGATCGGGCGGCCAACTGGGAGCGCGGCCTGCGCCGCGACCGCGACCGCGACCCGATCCTGGTGGCCGAGCGGGAGGGCCGGGTGGTGGGGTTCGCGGCCGTGGGGCCGGCTGCGGACCCGGAGGGCGCCGGCGAGCTGTACGCGATCAACGTCGACCCCGACGACTGGGGGACGGGAGCCGGCAGGGCGCTGCTGGCGGCGGCGCAGACGGAGCTTGCCCGGCTGGGCCACCCGGAGGCGGTGCTGTGGGTGCTGCCCGGCAATCACCGGGCACGTCGCTTCTACGAGGTCGCCGGCTGGGAGGACGACGGGGCCCGGCGCACCAGCGAGGTCCTCGGCGTGGTGGTCCCCGAGGTGCGCTACCGCAGGCGACTGCAGCAGCCTGCCTAGGCTCGGCCGGGCTCCGGCTCGGCCGGGCGGAGGTCGAGGCGTCGCAGGAGCTGGGCGTTGAGGGCGACCACGATGGTGGAGGCGCTCATCAGGATCGCGCCGACCGCCGGGGCCAGGGTGACGCCGGCCCAGGCGAGCACGCCCGCCGCGATCGGCACGGCCAGCAGGTTGTAGCCGGTCGCCCAGGCGAGGTTCTGCAGCATCTTGCGGTAGCTGGCCTGCGACAGGCGGATCACGCCGATGACCCCGCGGGGGTCGTCGGAGGCGAGCACCACCCCGGCCGACTCGATCGCCACGTCGGTGCCGGCGCCGATGGCGATGCCGACGTCGGCGCGGGCCAGCGCGGGCGCGTCGTTGACGCCGTCGCCGACCATGGCGACCCGTAGGCCGCGGCGCTGCAGGTCGGCCACGGCGGCGTCCTTGTCCTCAGGCAGGACCTCGGCGAACACCTCGTCCACGCCGAGGGTGCCGGCGACCGCGTCGGCGACCTGGCGGGCGTCGCCGGTGATCATCACGACGCGCTTGCCGAGCCGGTGCAGCTCCTCGACCGCC
>DASYRU010000288.1:0-3722 GCA_036004165.1 Actinomycetota bacterium | reverse complement strand
TCGCCCTCGACCAGCAGCAGGTCGGCGCGAGCCCCAGGCACCACCCGGCCGGCGTCGGCCAGCCCGAGGTGGGCGGCGGCCACCGAGGTGGCCGCCGCCAACGCCTGCCCTGGCGCCAGCCCCGCCTCGACCAGCAGCCGCAGCTCCTCCACGTCCACCGCCGGCGGTGGCCCCCGGTTGCCGAGGTCGGTGCCGTAGACCACCCGCCCACCCATGGCGATGAAGCGGCGGACGCCGAGGCGGCGGGCCCTGGACGGCTCGATGTGGAGCGTCGGTACCACCGTGACCGACGCCGCCAGCCGGGCGATCAGCCGCTCGTCGAGCACGCGCCGCTGCAGGGGCCAGTGGGCGAGCTCGCCCACACCGGCGGCCAGCGCCTTCTCCACCTCGCCGTTCCCGGCCACGTGGGCGGTCACGCCGAGGCCGTGCTGGCGGGCGGCGGCCACCACGGCGGCCAGCAGCGGCCCTGGCAGGGTGGGGCCGACCCGCCCGTCGAGGGCGACCTTGATGACGGCAGCCCCCGCCGCGGCCAGCATGGCGACCGCGGCGGCGGCCTCGCCGCCGTCGCGCACCGGCACGGCCGTGCCCGTCGGCGCCCAGGTCGCCCTGGTCGGGTAGCCGCCAGGGACGGTCACGATCTGGCCGGCGGCGAGCAGTCGGGGCGAGGCGGCGCCGGGCGCCTCGGCCAGCCCGCGCAGGGCGGCCAGCCGCCCGGCCGGCCAGCCGAGGTCCCGCACGGTGGTCACCCCGCCGCGGAGGACCTCCGCCGGCGGGTAGAAGCCGAGGTGCACGTGGGCGTCGACGACGCCTGGCAGCAGGGTGCAGCCGGCCGCGCCGACCACCACGGCACCTGGTGGCGGCCGCACCGCACCGGGCGGGCCGACCCGCTCGATCCGGCCGCCACGCACCACCACGGTCCGGTCCGGTGAAGCCGGGCCGCCGCCGCCGTCGAACACCGCCGCCCCCACGATCGCCAGGGGCGCAGGCTCTGCGGTCATCGGTGCACGCTACACCGGTACCATCCAAGACCATGACAGGTGAGCGCGTCGGCGACCCGTTGGTGCTGTATGGTCGGCCCGACGGCGACGCCCCACTCCAGCTCGGCCGGCGGGTCACCCTCTACGTCTGCGGGATCACCCCCTATGACGCCGCCCACGTCGGCCATGCCTTCACCTACGTGGCCTTCGACACCCTGGTCCGCTTCCTGCGCTGGCGCGGGCACGAGGTGGTCTACTGCCAGAACGTCACCGACGTGGACGACGACATGCTGCGCCGGGCGGCCCAGGGCGGCGAGGACTACCTGGAGCTGGGGCGGCGCGAGACGGCCGCCTACCTGCGCGACATGGCCGCCCTCAACGTCGCCCCGCCGACCCATCTCCCGAAGGCGACCGAGGAGACCGCCTCGATGATCGAGCTGGCCCGCCGGCTGGTGGAGGCGGGCAACGCCTACGTGGTCTCGGGAACCGTCTTCTTCGACGTCACCACCTACCCGTGGTTCGGGGAGCTGTCCGGGCTCGACCCCGACGGGCAGCGCGAGCTGCTGGCCGAACGGGGCGGCGATCCCAGCGACCCGCGCAAGCGCCACCCGCTCGACTTCGTGGTGTGGCAGCGCAGCGCGCCCGGCGAACCCTGGTGGGAGAGCCCGTGGGGCCGGGGCCGGCCGGGCTGGCACCTGGAGTGCTCGGCGATGAGCCGGCGCTACCTCGGCGACACCATCGACCTGCACGGCGGCGGCGCCGACCTGCTCTACCCCCATCACGAGTCGGAGCGGGCCCAGTCGGAGGCCGCCAACCGGGTCCGGTTCGTGCGCCGCTGGCTGCACACCGGGATGGTCCGCCACCGCGGCGAGAAGATATCCAAGTCGCTCGGCAACCTGGTCTTCCCCCGTGACCTGCTCCGCGACCACGAGCCCGCCGCGGTGCGTCTTGCCCTGCTCGCCCACCATTGGCGGTCGGCCTGGGAGTTCGACGCCGCCGAGCTGAAGGAGGCGGCCGAACGGCTGACCGCCTGGCGCCGCGCCGGCGCCGGTCATCACCCTGGCGCCCTGCCCGGCGAGGTGGCCGCCGCCCTTGCCGGCGACCTCGACACCCCGACGGCGCTCGCCGTGGCCGACGAGCTGGCCGAACGGGGCGACGGGCCGGCGGTCGCCGCCAGCGCCGCCGTCCTCGGGGTGGTGCTGGCCCCGGCCGCTGGCTGAGCCGGGCCTATCCAGCCGGCCGGTGAGCGACTACGCTGCCGCTATGCGCGGGGACAGGATCGAGGTGCTGGTCGACACCGGCAACGGGGTGCGCGGCTTCGAGATCGTGGCCAGCCGCAGCGGGCGCCGGGTCGAGGTCACCACCTCGCGGAGCATGATCGAGGTGGCCGAGGTGACCCGCACCGGGCAGCCGGTCCGTACCGCGCGGTTCCTGGCCTCGCGGGTGGTGGCGATCGTCGAGCACCCGGCCGCCGACGGCGGCCCGGCCGCCCGCGGCGACGCCTGAGGTCGCTGCCGGCGGCTCAGGCGGTGGCCTGGACCCTGCCGCGCTCAAGGCGGCGGGCGAGCGCCGCCAGCAGGGTGCGTTGCGCCTCCCGCGGCCAGGTGTAGGCCTCGCGCTCCTTGTAGCTGCGGCGCACCTCCGGGTCGACCTTGCGCAGGGCGTCGGCGATCTGGGCGTCGGTCAGGTCGAGGACGGCGGCCTCCAGGGCGGCCCTGGTCGGGTTCACGGTCGGGGTGGCTGGCATCGGTCCTCCGCCGGTCAGGATGGGAGCTCAGCTTAGCCCGTCTGCTCGGCCTTCCGGGCCACCCCGGCGATCCCGGGGCGGGTGATCCGCATGCCCGGCAGCGTGACGTCCTCGACGGCGCGGGCGTCGAACCCGGCGGCGACCACGGCGCGCAAGGTGTCCCGGTTGGGGTGGCAGCCCCCGGCGAAGCGCACCTGGGTGCGCTCGCGGCGATCCCGCTTGCGGGCCAGGGCGGGGTCGCCGGCCCGGACGTGCTCCAGCAGCAGCAGCCTGCCGCCGGGCTTGAGGACCCGGTAGGCCTCGGCCAGGGCCGCCGCCTGATCGGGCACGGAACACAGCACCAGCGTGGACACGACCACGTCGGCCGAGCGGCTGGGGAGCGGCAGCGCCTCCGCCGCGGCCCGCAGCACGGTGACCTTCGCCCTGGCCCTGCTGGCGGCCTTCCGGGCCGCCTTCAGCATGTGCGGGTCCGGCTCGGTCGCCGCCACCTCCAGACCGGCGGGATAGTGGGGAAAGTTCAACCCGGTCCCCGCGCCGATCTCCACCACGACGCCCGCGGCGTCGGCGAGCAGGCGGCGCCGCCGCGCGGCGGACTCGCCCCGGTCGCCGAGCGCCCCGCACCAGCGGTAGAAGACGGCGAAGATCGGGTGGCCTTCCGGCATCGACGCGTCCCCCGCAGGCCCTACCCGCGCGCCAGGTGCGACCGGAGCAGCTCGAGGTCGGCCCGGTGCTCGGCCACGCCGCCTGGGGTCTCGCAGATCACCGGGGCGGCGGCGGCCCGGACCACCTCGACCAGGGTGTCGAGGCCGATCTGGCCCTTGCCGAGGTTCTCGTGGCGGTCGCGGCCGGAACCGGCGGGGTCCTTGGAGTCGTTGGCCTGGACCAGGTCGATGCGGCCGGTGATCGCCAGCACCCGGTCGACGATGCCGTCCAGCTCCTCGCCGCCGGCGTGGGCGTGGCAGGTGTCGAGGCAGAAGCCGAGGCCGGTGTCGGCCACG
>DASYRU010000287.1:0-9464 GCA_036004165.1 Actinomycetota bacterium | reverse complement strand
GGCCGCCGCCTTCGCCGCGCAGGCGGTGTCGATCCGCTCGGTGCTGCAGCGGGGCAAGGGGGAGAAGGCCCAGCTGGTGCTCGTCACCCACCTGGCCAGGGAGGGAGCGGTGCGCGCGGTGCTGGAGGGGCTGCGCCGCCTGGAGGTGGTCAGCAACCTGGCCAGCGTCATGCGGGTGGAAGGGGAGGAGGCCGACGAGGTGCTGGGCTGGTGAGAGGCGTGGACGCGAGGCCCTGGCCGGGGCTGATCGAGCGCTACCGGGAGCACCTGCCGGTCGGCCCCGCCACCCCGGTGGTGACGCTGCTGGAGGGCGGCACTCCGCTGCTGCGCGCCCCGGTGCTGTCGGCCCGCAGCGGCTGCGACGTCTGGCTCAAGGTCGAGGGGGCCAACCCCACCGGGTCGTTCAAGGACCGGGGCATGACGGTGGCCGTGTCCAAGGCGCTCGAGGAGGGGGCGCGGGCGGTGCTGTGCGCCTCGACCGGCAACACCTCGGCGTCGGCCGCCGCCTACGCGGCGAGGGCGGCGATCACCTGCGCGGTGGTCGTCCCCGAGGGCAGGATCGCGCTCGGCAAGCTGGCGCAGGCACTGGTGCACGGGGCCACCGTGCTGGCGGTGGACGGGTCGTTCGACGACTGCCTCGCGCTGGTCCGCGACCTGGCGGAGCGCCACCCGGTGGCGCTGGTCAACTCCGTCAACCCGCTGCGCATCCAGGGCCAGAAGACGGTCGCCTACGAGATCGTCGAGGCGCTCGGCCGCGCCCCCGACCTCCACTGCATCCCGGTCGGCAACGCCGGCAACATCACCGCCACCTGGCTCGGCTACCGCGAGGCCGAGGCGCTCGGCCTGGCGCATGGCCGCCCCAGCATGCTCGGCTTCCAGGCGGCGGGGGCCGCCCCGCTGGTCACCGGCCGGCCGGTGGAACGGCCGACGACCATCGCCAGCGCCATCCGCATCGGCAGGCCGGCCTCGGCCGAGGGCGCCCGCCGGGCGGTCGCCGAGTCCGGCGGGCGGCTGGCGGCGGTCACCGACCGGCAGATCCTGGCCGCCTACCGGCTGCTCGCCCGCGAGGAGGGCGTGTTCGTGGAGATGGCCTCGGCCGCCTCGGTGGCCGGGCTGCTCCAGGCCGGCGTGGAACGCGGCCGGCTGGTGGTCTGCACCGTCACCGGCAACGGGCTCAAGGACCCCGACTGGGCCCTCGCCGGCGCGCCGACCCCCACCCGGGTCCCGGCGGATGCGGCGGCCGCGGCCGCGGCGCTCGGCCTGGCGTGACCGGGCGGCCCCCCACGGTAGGCTCACGGCTCATGGATACCGTGCGGGTCAGGGCGCCCGCCACCACCGCCAACCTGGGACCGGCGTTCGACGCCGCCGGGCTGGCCCTCGACTGGTGGGACGAGCTGGAGGCGACCCCCGGCCCGGCCGACGCCATCCAGGTCGGCGGCGAGCACGCGGCGCTGCTGCCGACCGGACCGGACAGCCTGGTCGCGGTGGCCATGCGACGGCTCGCCGCCGCCGCAGGGACGCCGCTGCCGCCGCTGCGGCTGTCGGTGGTCAAGGGCTTCCCGCTCGGCCGCGGCTTCGGGTCGAGCGCGGCCGCGGTGGTGCTCGGCCTGGTCGCCGCCCGCGAACTGGTCGCCCCCGACCTGCCAGCCGCCGAGCTGCTGGCGCTGGCCTGCGAGTTGGAGGGGCATCCCGACAACGTCACCCCCTGCCTGCACGGCGGCGCCGCCGTGTGCTGGACCGAGGCGGGCCGGCCGCGCTGGCGTGCGCTGCCTGTCCACCGGGACCTCGCCGCGGTCGCCCTGGTCGCCCCGCAGCCGATGGCGACCAGCGAGGCCAGGCGGCTGCTGCCCGAACGGGTGCCGTTCCGCACCGCCGCCCACACCGCCGGCCGGGCCGCCCTGCTGCCGCTGGCGCTGGCCGGGGACGCCGAGCTGCTCCTGCCGGCCACCGAGGACCTGCTGCACCAGCCCGAGAGGCTTGCCCGCACACCGGCCGCCGCCCGGCTGCTGGAGCTGCTGCGACGGCGCGGGCACGCCGCGTTCCTGTCGGGCGCCGGACCGTCGCTGCTGGTGCTCTGCCCTCGGGCGGCGGCCGCCGGCGTCGCCGCAGACGCCGGCGAGGCACTGGCGGCGGCTGCTGGCGACGGCTGGCGGGTGCTCCAGCTGGAGCTGGCCACCACCGGCGCCCTCGGGGGGGTCCGGGGAACCCCGGGGGGGTCCCCCGGTCAAACCGGGGTCGACCGGGCTGGTGGACAGCGGCGATAGACTGCGGGCTCAAGTCGCCCGCCTCGCCGCCGAAGGATGAGGCAAGCTCCCGAGCCGCAGCTACCTCGACGCGGAGTCTCCCGTGCCCGACAAGCTGACCTCGCCCGCCGGCGAGGAGTTCGTGCTGGCCGACGCCTCGGTCAACCGTGTGTTGGTCAAGGGCGTGGTCGCGGTGATGCACGCCCGCACCGAGCGCCTCTGGTCCACCAAGGAAGGCGACATGTTCCTGTGCGCCGACGCCGAGGGGAACCTGGACGCCGAGAAGGCCACCGGCGCCGGCTTCTACTGGCGGGACACCCGCTACCTGTCCGACTTCCGGCTCGAGGTCGACGGCAACCCGCCGCTGCTGCTGTCGACCTCCGCCGACCGCGCCTTCGCCAGCCACGTCGACCTGGCCAATCAGGACCTGCTCGACGAGGAGGGCGCGGTGACCGCCGTCCAGCACACCGTCAACATCCGCCGCACCAGGGTGATCGACGGGCGCCTGTACGAGCGCATCCGGGTCAAGAACTACAACGCCGCCGCGGTCGACTTCACCCTGCGGCTGACCTTCGGGACCGACTTCGCCGACATCTTCGAGGTGCGTGGGCTCAGGCGGTCCAGCAGAGGCAAGTTCACCCACCCCAAGGCCGACGGCAGCGCGGTGGCATTCGCCTATGCCGGCGAGGACGGCGTCTTCAGGGAAACCCGCATCCACTTCGAGCTGGCGCCGACCGAGCTCGAGGTGCGGGGCGAGCAGGTGGTGGCCGCCTGGCGGCTGCGGCTGCAGCCGACCGAGACGGAGATGATCGCGCTCACGGTGGAGCCGAGGGCGGCGGGCGTGCCGAACCCCGCCAAGCCGTTCGACGCCGCCATGCACGGGCTGCGCCGCTCCTACGAGTCCTGGGAGCGCTCCTGCACCCGCATCTGGACCAACAACCAGCTCTACAACGAGCTGCTCGCCAGGGGGCTGCGCGACCTGCGGGCCCTGCTCACGCCGACCAGGCAGGGCAACCTGGTGGCGGCCGGCATCCCCTGGTTCGTGGCCCCGTTCGGCCGTGACGCCCTGCTCACCTGCCACCAGACGCTGCTGCTCAACCCCGACCTGACCCGCACGACCCTCGAGGTGCTGGCCGCCTTCCAGGCCGAAGAGACCGACGAGTGGCGCGACGCCCAGCCGGGCAAGATCCTCCACGAGCTGCGTCAGGGCGAGCTGGCCGGCGCCAACGTGATCCCCCACACCCCGTACTACGGCTCGATCGACTCGACCCCGTTGTGGCTGCTGCTGCTCGGCACCTACTACCGCTGGACCGGCGACCTGGAGTTCTGCAGGCGGCTGCTGCCCAACGTCGAGCGGGCGCTCCACTGGGTGGAACGCTACGGCGACGCCGACGGCGACGGCTTCGTGGAGTACCTGCGCACCAGCCCGCGTGGCCTGGCCAACCAGGGCTGGAAGGACTCGCACGACTCGGTGGTGCACGTCGACGGCAAGCTGGCGGAGGGGCCGATCGCGCTGGCCGAGGTGCAGGCCTACACCTATCTGGCCAAGCTGCGGGTGGCCGACGTGTTCGAGGCGCTCGGCCAGGCCGAACGGGCCGGCGTCCTGCGCGCCGAGGCGGCCGCCCTGCGGGCCGCCTTCAACGAGCGCTTCTGGGTCGAGTCCGAGCAGTACTTCGCGATGGCCCTCGACGGCGAGAAGCGGCCGGTGGCCACCATCACCTCCAACCCCGCGCACGGGCTGTACTGCGACATCGTCGACCCCGACAAGGCAGCGGCCATGGCGAGGCGCCTGCTGGCCCCCGACATGTTCTCCGGCTGGGGGGTGCGGACGATGTCGAAGTCGGCGATCGCCTACAACCCGATGAGCTATCACAACGGCTCCGTGTGGCCGCACGACAACGCGATCATCGGTGCGGGGCTGAAGCGTTACGGGCACGCCAAGGCGACCAACCGGCTGGCGACGGCGATGTTCGAGATGGCCGTGACCGTCGACGACATGCGCCTGCCGGAGCTGTTCTGCGGCTTCACCCGGCGCTCGCCGAACCGGCCGGTCGCCTACCCGGTCGCGTGCTCGCCGCAGGCCTGGGCCGCCGGCGCCCCGTTCCTGCTGCTGCAGGCGATGCTCGGCATCTCGGCGGACGCCCCCGCCAACACCATCAACGTGAACAAGCCGCAGCTGCCGGGGTGGCTGCACACGGTGGAGCTGCACGACCTGCGGGTCGGCCGCTCGACCGTGTCGATCGTCTTCCAGCGGCAGGGCGAGAGGACCGGGTTCTCGCTGCTCGGCAAGGACGGCGACGTGCGCGTGCTGATGGAGGAGTGAGGGCTGTTGCGCTCGGTCACCCGCCGCCCGTACAATGGCCGCGGTCTCAGTCGCTGGCCAATTCGGTCGACGCCCCCGCCATCCCGGCTCATCGCTCTGGCGATTCCCGACACGTTCGGCACGGATCGTTGCGCGATGGACGCGGTGCCCGGCAGGCGGGCAGCCAGTCCCTGCGGGGGTGTACGACGAGGCCGGCCAGTGGCGGCACCACCAGTTCCGTTCGAGTAGTCGACCGGGTCAGGTGACCCGACGTAATGCACCCTTGCGGCCCGGCGGCCAAGCGCCAGCGGCCGCAGGCCTCGTCGACGGGAAGACGGGAACAGGAAGAGGAGCGAGCGCGAGTTCTCCCCACGGCGCCGCATCCCGGCGCAATTTCAAGACCCCGGCAACCGGGTGGCGATCCACGGACCCCGGCTCGAGCCCGAGCCGGCCGGTCGCCACCAACAGGAAGGTGAACATGGCAACCACCGAACGGGACATCCTCGAGGCGAAGGTGCTGCCCGAGCTGCAGGCGATCGCCTCCTCCATGGGTGTCCAGGGCTTCCAGCGGCTCCGCAAGGCGGACCTGATCGGCGCGATCATCGCCAAGGCCCAGGGTGTCGAGTTCCAGCCTTCCTCGAGCCCGTCGGGCAGAGGCCGACGGGGCGCCGCGGCCGGCCAGCCGGCCGAGCAGCCTGAGCTGCCGGCCACCGCCGAGGCGCCAGCCGGCCGGGACCCGGAGCCGCAGCCGGTCGAGGCGGCGGGCAACGGTGGGCAGCCGGCCGCCGCCGCGTTGCCGGCGACGGCGCAACCGTCCGGTCAGGTCGCCGAGCCGGGCCGCAACGGCGAGCAGCTGCCGGCCGCCACGGCCGGCGGCAACGCCGATGCGGGTGCCGGCCAGGCCGACCCCGGACCCGCTGCGGCTTCGGGCCAGGCAGCCGCCCTGGTCCAGACCGCACCGGCCGGCGACCCGCCGGCCGCGCAGGACCCGCCGGACGCGCAAGGCCAGGCCGGCGACGGCGCCAAGGGCCAGGCGGGCGCGGCCGGGGACCCGCCGGCCGACGGCGCCCAGGGCCGGGCGGCCACGGGCGGACAGGGCCAGGCCGGCGGTGACGGACGCCAGGAGGGCCAGCCGGCCGCTGCCGGTCAGAGCCAGCCCGCACAGGGGCAGGCGGCGGCGGAGCCGGCGCAGCGCGGCGACGGGCAGCCCGACCACGGCGGCGACCGCGGCCAGCGGCGGGACTGGGGCGGCCAGCAGGGCGGCCGCTGGGAGAACCAGCAGGGCCAGGGTGGCGGTGGCGGACGGCGCCGCAGCCGCAACCGGAACCGCAACCGCAACCGCTTCAACGAGCAGGGCGGCAACGTCGCCGTGCTGGACCGGCCCGACTACCGGGACCGGCAGCAGGCCGACGACCGTCCCGAGGTCAGCCGCGTCGGCACCCTCGACATCCGCTCCCAGGACGGCTACGGCTTCCTGCGGGTCAACGGCTACCTGCCTGGGCCGGAGGACGTCTACGTGCCGCTGTCGATGATCCGCCGGATGGGGTTGCGGCGCGGCGACGAGATCGAGGGCACCGTCAAGCTGCCGCGGGACTCCGAGAAGTACGCCGCCCTCTCCCGGGTCGAGAAGGTCAACGGCCTCGACCCGGAGGAGGCGCGTGGCCGGCGCGACTTCAAGGACCAGACCCCGCTGTACCCGCTGGAGCGCCTGCGCCTGGAGCACAACCCGACCGAGATCTCCACCAGGATCATGGATCTGATGTGCCCGATCGGGAAGGGCCAGCGTGGGCTGATCGTGTCCCCGCCGAAGGCGGGCAAGACCACCCTGATGAAGCAGATCGCCAACGCGATCAGCGACAACAACCCCGAGGTGTACCTCATCATCCTGCTCACCGACGAGCGGCCCGAAGAGGTCACCGACATGCAGCGCTCGACCAAGGCGCACGTGATCTACTCCACCTTCGACCGGCCGAGCGAGGAGCACTGCCAGGTCGCCGAGCTGACCATCGAGCGGGCCAAGCGGCTGGTGGAGTACGGCCGCGACGTGGTGGTGCTGCTCGACGGCATCACCCGCCTGTCGAGGGCCTACAACCTGGCCACCCCGGCCAGCGGCAAGATCCTCTCCGGCGGGGTCGACTCCTCGGCCCTGTACCCGCCCAAGCGCTTCTTCGGGGCGGCCCGCAACCTGGAGGAGGGCGGCTCGCTGACGATCCTGGCCACCGCCCTGGTTGACACCGGGTCGCGCATGGACGAGGTGATCTTCGAGGAGTTCAAGGGCACCGGCAACATGGAGGTGCGGCTCGACCGCAAGCTGTCCGAGCGGCGCATCTTCCCGGCCCTGGACGTCGACGCCTCCTCCACCCGCAAGGAGGAGCTGCTGCTGACCGAGGAGGAGCTGGTGGTCGCCTGGAAGCTGCGCCGGGTGCTCGGCGCGCTCGACTCGGCCCAGGCCCTCGAGCTGGTGGTCGACCGGATGCGCCAGAGCAAGACCAACGCCGAGTTCCTGCGTGCCATCCAGCGCGCGAACATAAGCTAATCGGGTTTGCGCATCGCGATGACCACGGTGACCAGACGGTGATCGGAGCGGGTTCAGGCGATGCGCGAATCCGATTACAGCGGCCAGGGGAATGCGCGAACCGGCCAGGTGGTTCGGGGTATAGGATCACCAGCCAACCGACCGTGAGGAAACGAACAACCATGAAGCAGGGCATCCACCCCGAGTACAAGGTCGCCACCGTGCGCTGCTCGTGCGGCGAGGAGTTCCAGACCCGCTCGACCGTCTCCGAGCTGCGGGTCGACATCTGCTCCAAGTGCCACCCCTTCTACACCGGCAAGCAGAAGCTGGTCGACGCCGGTGGCCGCGTGGAGCGCTTCGAGCGCCGCTACGGCAAGCGCAAGACGTCCGAGCCGACCGCCTGAGCGGACGGGCGGGCAGCGCGGTGAGCAAACGGTCCGAGGGGGGGCGGCCGTTCTACTACGGCGGCCAGGCCGTGCTGGAAGGCGTGATGATGCGCGGCCAGGACGCCTGGGCGCTGGCGGTGCGCCGTCCCAAGGGCGAGATCTACCTGGAGCGCCACCACCTCACCCCCCTCGCCGGGCGGGTGCGGCTGTTCCGCCTGCCGTTCTTCCGCGGCGTCGGCGTGCTGGTCGACTCGCTGGCCATCGGCGTGCGCGCCCTGGCCATCTCCGGCAACCAGGCGCTGGATGAGGACGAGCAGCTCAGCGACAGGCAGATGGGCTGGTCGCTGGGGATCGGTGCGCTCTTCTTCACGCTGCTGTTCATCCTCGCCCCGGCGGCCGGCACCAACTGGCTGTCCCGGCATCTCCCCAACAACCTGACCTTCAACCTGGTCGAGGGCCTGGCGAGGCTGGCGTTCTTCCTCGCCTACATCCTGGTCATCTCGATGCTGCGCGACATCCGCCGGGTCTTCCAGTACCACGGCGCCGAGCACAAGGCGATCCACTGCTACGAGGCCGGCCTGCCGCTGGCGCCCGCCAACCTCGACCGCTTCCCGACCCTGCACGTCCGCTGCGGGACCAACTTCCTGCTGATCCTGTTCGTGGTCACGCTGGTGCTGTTCACCGTGGTGTTCTCGCTGGCCGGGCGGCCGCCGCTGCTGGTCCGCGTGCCGCTGCAGATCCTGGCCGTGCCGGTGATCGTCGGCATCGCCTACGAGGGCATCCGGCTCGGCGCCGGCCGCGAGCGCTCGGCGCTGGTCCGGGCGATGATGAAGCCGGGGCTGTGGCTGCAGATGCTCACCACCAAGCCGCCCAGCCAGGACATGCTGGAGGTCGCCATCCGCGCCCTCCAGCAGGTGCTGCCGCCGGCCGAGCGGGCCAGGGTCTCGCCCCTGCCCTCCCGGCTGGTGGCCGGGCCGGGCGCCGCCGAGGAGGACCTCGCCAAAGGCGGCTGACGTGTTCGAACGTCTCGATCAGATCGAGCAGGCCTACACCGCCATCGAGCGGCAGCTCGCCGATCCGGAGGTGTTGGCCGACCAGGCGCGCGTGATCGAGCTGTCCAAGCGGCATGCGGAGCTGGGCCCGGTGGTCCGCTCCTACCGGGCCTGGCGCGCGGCGGGCGAGGACCTGACCGCCGCCCGCCAGCTCCTGCGCGAGGAGCGCTCGGCCGACGGCCGCGCCCTGCTCGACGAGGAGATCACCGGCGCCCAGGCCCGCCAGGCCGAGCTGGAGGGCGAGCTGCGGCGGGCGCTGGTCCCCAAGGACCCCAACGACGACAAGGACGTGATCGTCGAGGTGCGGGCCGGCACCGGCGGGGACGAGGCCGCGCTGTTCGCCGGCGACCTGTACCGGATGTACACCCGCTGGGCGGAGCAGCACGGCTACCGGGTGGAGGTCCTGTCGGAGAGCGCCTCCGACCTGGAGGGGATCAAGGAGGCGGTGTTCGCGGTCAAGGGCAGGGGGGCCTGGTCGCGGCTGAAGTACGAGGCGGGCGTGCACCGGGTGCAGCGGGTGCCGGTCACCGAGTCGCAGGGCCGCATCCACACCTCCGCCGCCGGGGTCAACGTCCTGCCGGAGGCCGACCCGGTGGAGGTCACCATCGACGACCGCGACCTCAAGGTCGACGTGTACCGCTCGACCGGTCCGGGCGGCCAGTCGGTCAACACGACCGACTCGGCGGTGCGGGTGACCCACCTGCCCACCGGCATCGTGGTCGCCATGCAGGACGAGAAGTCCCAGATCCAGAACCGCGAGAAGGCCATGCGGGTGCTGCGGGCCAGGCTGCTGGAACGGGCCCTCTCCGAGCAGCAGGCGCAGCTCGCCGCCGAGCGCCGTTCCCAGGTCCGCTCCCTCGACCGCTCCGAGCGGGTGCGCACCTACAACTTCCCCCAGGACCGGGTCACCGACCACCGCATCGGCCTGTCGGTCGGCGACCTGCCCGGCGTGCTGGAGGGCCGCGG
>DASYRU010000286.1:0-15464 GCA_036004165.1 Actinomycetota bacterium | reverse complement strand
AATGCCAGCAGGCTCACTGGCCCCTCACCGACGGGCACATCGCCAAGACGGACGCGCCGCTCGACGTCCCAAACGACGGGCTTCCTTTCTGTGCCGATCTTGCTGCCCCAGTCGTACGCGGCGAGGAACCGCCCATCCGGGCTGAAGACCATCTCGCCGAATTGCCTCTCGATGGCTGTCGAAGAGAGGGCTGTCGACGGGCCGACCCGTGTCCGTTGCGCGACATCCCAGGCTTGGATTCCGTCCTTGAAGCTGGCGGTGAGCAGCCGTCTGCCGTCAGCGCTGAAGCCGCCGCGGGCATCTGTCACGGGGAGAGCGCCGAGGTGGTCTGCTTGGAACAGCGCAATGGTGTTGTCTGCGCCGCTGGCCGCCAACGTACGGCCATCAGGGCTGAGCGAAATGCTGGTCACCTGACTCTTGTGGCCGGTGAAAATCCGCAACGGGCTTCGGCGGGCAACGTCGGCGACGGCGAGAATGCCGCTGTCTCCCATGACGACGGCAACCGTGCGACCGTCCGCGCTGAACGCGGCATTGCGCAACGACCATATGGACCGACGAGACGACAGCAGCGGTTGAGGAAGGATGGCGGGCGGCGTCGCTCGACGCAGGTCCCACAGGGCCGGGCCGGAACCGGTGCTCAGCTCCGTGTTCAACAGGGCCACGTCGCCGGTTGGACTGGGAGCAAAGTGACCTATTGTCTCCCGGCGTCGGGGTCCACCCCCCAACGGGTCTGGGGGACCTGGGACGGGGACGGCCCGATGAACGGCTTGCCGGCCGATGTCCCATGTCACGACCTTGTCGTCGGCCGCGTACACAAGGTTTCGCCCATCCGAGGTGAAGCCAGCCCGACAGAAGCTCGACACCGGCCTCCCGCCGCCTGCCAAGATGCTGTGCGTCGAGATCCTTCGCGGCCGCGCTCGCGCCTCGAGGTCCCACAGCACGATCTCGTCGCCGCCGCAGCCGGCCAGCATGCGACCGTCGGGACTGAAGGTGAGCCCGAGCAGCTCGTCCGGCGCGCCCGTCAACGGGGACCCAAGTGGGCGGCGGTGCCGCGGATCCCACAGCCGTACCTGGTGGAGGCTCCCACCGGATGCCAGCAGACGACCGTCTGGGCTGAAGGCGAGTTGGCTCACTCCATCGGCGGACACCCTGGCCACCTCCGCTCGCCGCGCCACGTCCCAGAACACGAGGGTGTTGTCCAAACCGGCAGACACGAGCGTGCGTCCGTCTGTCGGGTCGAACACCACCGCAAGGACGGGTCTTGAGTGGCCGACGAGCAGGCCCTGCGCGTCGCGTCGGTCGCTTGCCATGCGCACGACCCAGTTGGCCGTCTCCTCGCTGTGGTTGATCTGGAACGCTGCGACACTCAGCAAGAGGGCCAGGTCCGGTCGTGTCTGTTCCAGCCCCTCCACTTGGGAAAGCAGATAGCGCGAGGTGGCCACGCGATTTTGCTTGTCGGCCCGCCGGGATTCCCGGATGGTGAGCATCCCGAAGGTCAGCGCCGCCACCAGCAGCAGTGCCAGGCTCCCGGCAAGGGCACGGAGGCGCCGCAGCGACCTCCCCTGGAGCGCTCGGCTTGCCGTGATGTAGCGCTGCTCGGCCGGGCCGAGATCGTCGGGTCGCTGCTTCAGCCAGCGTTCCGCCACTGCGAGGGGAACCCCGCGAAGCAGGGCGCCGGTGTCCCGGCCACTGTCCTGCCACGCCTGGGCGTTGTCGCGCAGCCGCTCCTGCCAGGCGCGGAATTCGCGGTCGGCGGCAACCCAATCCCGAAGTCGCGCCCACCCGGGGATCAGCGCCTCGTGCACCAGCTCGACCGTCTCCAGCCCGGCGGAGTCGCGCCCGGTCACCAGCAGCCTGGTCGTGGCGAGCCGCTGAGCAAGCTGCCAGCGCGTCGGGTCGAGCTCTGTCCTTCGAGCCACCCGACGTACCTGGCCGATGGCCGGTCCTGGCTCGACAAGCTGGACCAGCAGCCGTCGGGCGGCCTCTCGGTCGGCTGCCGGGAGCTCCTCCAGGTACACCTGTTCCGCGTACCGGGCGATCGCTCCATCCACCCCTCCGAGCGCCTCGTAGCCGGCGTGGGTGAGGGTACGGTGCTCCTGGCGGTCCCAGAGCAGGGTCAGCGCGAACTCGAGTAGCGGCAGATTCCCCGGCTCCTCCCCCACGTCGTCGAGGATCCGCTCGATCAAGCCCGCCTCGAAGGAGACCCCGCCGCCCAGCGGACCGACGATCACCCGCCGGAGCTGGTCTCTGGTCATCTGGCCGATGACCAGGGTGGAGTCCTGCAGCGCCTTCGCCAGCCCGGCGTGCTCGAGGGCTTGGCCGAGGAAGTCGACCCGCAGCGTGAGCACCATCGTCAACGGCCGGGTCGGGCGCTCCGGTTGCGCGACCGCCGCGTTCACGATCATGTCCACGAACTGCCGGGTGAGCTCCGGTTCCAGCGTGTACAGCTCCTCGAACTGGTCAATCACCAGCAGCAGTCGCTCGTCGCCGGTCTGCGCCAGGGCACGGTCAACCACCTCCAGCAGCCGCCCCTCCGCGAGCACGGCCTCCAGTTGGCCCAGCTCGCGGAGCCGCTGCGTCTGGGACATGCCCGGTTCCAGCAGCGGCTGGAGCGCCGCCGCCAGAGCGGCGAGCGGCGACGTGGCTTGGGCTGGCCGCATCGCCGCGACCACCCAACCTTGGCGCTGACGCAACCGCGGGACCGCGCCGGCGAATACCAGCGAGGACTTGCCGCTTCCCGAGGGGCCCACAACCGCGACCAGGGCGCGGCGGTTCATCTCCCCGAGAAGCTGGCCGCTGGGTTCCTCGCGGCCGAAGAACAACCCTGCGTCCTGCTCGCGAAACGCGGACAGCCCACGATACGGGCACGGCGGCCGGGCCTGGTCGGCGATGCTGGGCCACACGCGAATGAGCGTGCTCACCGGGATGAGGTAGGCGGCGCGCACCTCGGGTCGGGCCTCCACGGCCACCGCCATGCCCACCACGCCGCCGAGCTCGTCGTCCCACACCGGGCCGCCGCTGAAGCCAGGTTCGACTCGGTAGCCGGTGGCGGTGACGTCCTCCATCTGCACCCAGCCGGCGGCCTGGCGGCCGCGCAGCCGGCCCGAGACCCAAACTCCCTGGTCATGGCCCGGGGGAAACCCGAAGGTCCGGAACCGGTGGGACCACAGATCGTCGGCGGTCACCAAGCGGGTGGCCTTCACCCCGGCTGGCAGGGACCCGGCCAACGACAGCCCTGCGATGTCTCCGGTGTTGTCGGCCCGCGGCGCCTCCCACACCGTCACCCGCGCGGCCACCATCTCCCCGGGGGCGACCAGCGGGAAGTCCAGCCTGACTTGGGCATCCGCCGGGGGCTGCTCGTCGTCGGACCGGCCGAGCGCCCGGGCGATGACGTGGGCGCAGGTCAGCACCACGTCGGAGCCGACCAGAAAGCCACCGCCGACAACCTGCCCGTCAACGCGATGGACCCGGGCGATCCCCGCCTCAAATGCGCTTGCCATGGGCGCCCCTCGATCGAGCCCAGCTCCTCAACTGCTCCCCGGCCGAGCCGCCCGATCCGACAGCGTCACAAAGAGCCCGCGATGCCCTCGATCCCGCCCTTACCATAACTAGTCTACGTATTCCGCACTGTGAGACAACGGCTCGAACCAAGAACGCCGCTGGCACCCATTACTGCGCGATCGGCGGCCGATCAGCCCCGCCTCCGGACGGAACCCACCGCAGTCTCACCGTGACCTGCGATTCCCCCTCGGTGGCGCGATACCCGCACCCCATCATGCGCCCGCGCCGAGCTCACCCGCGGAGCTGGCGCAGGACGTACTGGAGGATGCCGCCGTGGCGGTAGTACTCGACCTCGTTGGGGGTGTCGATGCGGACCCGGCAGCGCAGCTCCTTGCCGTCGGCCCTGACGGTGACCTCGCCGGGAAAGTCGCCGGAGCCGGCACCCTCCAGGCCGTCGACGTCGAAGGTCTCGTGGCCGGTCAGGCCGAGGGACTCCACGGTCTCCCCGGCCGGCAGCTCCAGCGGCAGCACCCCCATGCCGACCAGGTTGGAACGGTGGATGCGCTCGTAGCTGGCGGCCAGCACCGCGCGGACGCCCAGCAGCCCGGTCCCCTTGGCCGCCCAGTCCCGCGACGACCCTGACCCGTACTCCTTGCCGGCCAGCACCACCAGCGGCACGCCCTCCTCCTGGTAGCGCATGGCCGCCTCGTAGATCGTCATCTGCTCGCCGTCGGGCAGGTGGAGGGTGACGCCACCCTCGGTGCCGGGCGCCAGCAGGTTGCGCAGCCGGATGTTGGCGAACGTGCCCCGGATCATCACCTCGTGGTTGCCGCGCCGGGAGCCGTAGGAGTTGAAGTCCTTGGGCTCGACGCCCTGCTCGACCAGGTAGTTGCCGGCCGGGCTGTCGCGCTTGATGACCCCGGCCGGCGAGATGTGGTCGGTGGTGACGCTGTCGCCGAGCACCGCGAGCACGCGGGCGCCGCGGATGTCGGCGAGCGGCTCGGGGGTGGCCGGCATGCCGTCGAAGTAGGGCGGGCGGTGCACGTAGGTGGAGGCGTCGTCCCAGGCGAAGCTCTGCCCGGTCGGCACGTCCATGGAGTTCCAGCGCTCGTCGCCCTCGAAGACCTCCGCGTAGCTCTTGCGGAACATGTCCGACTGGACCGCGCGGCCGATCAGCTCGCTGACCTCGGCGTCGGAGGGCCAGATGTCGCGCAGGTAGACCAGGTTGCCGTCGGGGTCGGCGCCGAGCGGGTCGTTGAGCAGGTCGACGTCCATCGAGCCGGCCAGCGCGTAGGCGACCACCAGCGGCGGCGACGCCAGGTAGTTCATGCGGCAGTCGGGGTTGATGCGGCCCTCGAAGTTGCGGTTGCCGGACAGCACCGAGGCGACCACCAGCTCGCCGCGCTCGACCGCCTCGGAGACCTCGGGGGCGAGCGGTCCGGAGTTGCCGATGCAGGTGGTGCAGCCGTAGCCGACCAGGTGGAAGCCGAGCTTCTCCAGGGAGGGGATCAGGCCGGCGCGCTCGTAGTAGTCCATCACCACCTTGGAGCCGGGAGCCAGCGAGGTCTTCACCCACGGCTTGGCGGTCAGGCCACGGTCGACCGCGTTGCGGGCCAGCAGCCCGGCGGCCAGCATGACCGACGGGTTGGAGGTGTTGGTGCAGCTGGTGATGGCGGCGATCACCACGTGGCCGTGGTCGACGTCGAAGCGGGTGCCGTCGGCCAGCAGCACCGGCGTGGGGTTGGACGGGCGGCCGCTGGCGCCGGCCGGGTCCGGCTCGAACCAGCCGGGGACGGCGTCGCGCGGGGCGGCGTCGTGGTTGGGGTCCTCGGTGGTCCCGGCCATCGCCGCCGGCGGGTCGCTGGCCGGGAACGACTCGGCCGACGCCTCGTCGGGACCCGCCGGCCCCTCCTGGGGGGCGGCGGCCGGCACCTGCGCGGGCGCCATCTCGGCGAGCGCGGAGCGGAAGCCCCGCTTGGCGTCGGTCAGGGCGACCCGGTCCTGGGGACGGCGCGGGCCGGCCAGGCTCGGCATCACCGTGCCGAGGTCCAGCTCGACCTGCTCGGAGTAGCGGGGCTCGGCGGCCGGGTCGTGCCACAGGCCCTGCTCCTTGGCGTACGCCTCCACCAGCGCGACCAGCTCCGGCGGGCGGCCGGTGAAGTTCAGATATCGCAGGGTCTCCCCGTCGATCGGGAAGATCGCGCAGGTCGACCCGTACTCGGGCGACATGTTGCCGATGGTGGCGCGGTTCTCGACCGGCACGTTGCCGACGCCGGGACCGTAGAACTCGACGAACTTGCCGACCACGCCGTGGCGGCGGAGCAGCTCGGTGACGGTCAGCACCAGGTCGGTGGCGGTGGAGCCCTCCGGCAGCTCGCCGTGCAGCCGGAACCCGACCACCTTGGGCATCAGCATCGAGATCGGCTGGCCGAGCATGGCCGCCTCGGCTTCGATGCCGCCGACCCCCCAGCCGAGCACGCCGAGACCGTTCACCATCGGGGTGTGGCTGTCGGTGCCCACCAGCGTGTCCGGGTAGGCCTGGCCCTGCTGGTTGCTGAACACGACCCTTGCCAGGTACTCGAGGTTGACCTGGTGGACGATGCCGGTGTCCGGCGGCACCACCTTGAAGTCGTCGAAGGCCTGCTGGCCCCAGCGCAGGAACGCGTAGCGCTCGCGGTTGCGCTCGAACTCCAGCTCGGCGTTGCGGACGAAGGCGTCGGGCCGGCCGGCCACGTCGGCGATCACCGAGTGGTCGATGACCAGCTCCGCCGGGGCCAGCGGGTTGATCCGCGCGGGGTCGCCGCCCAGCTCGGCCATGGCGTGGCGCATCGCCGCCAGGTCGACCACCGCCGGCACCCCGGTGAAGTCCTGCATCAACACCCGGGCAGGCGAGAAGGCGATCTCGCGGTCCTCCGGCTTGGCCGGGTCCCAGCGGACGAACGCCGCCACGTCCTCGGCGGTGACGGCGCTGCCGTCCTCGTTGCGGAGCAGGTTCTCCAGCAGCACCTTCAGCGAGAACGGCAGGCTGTCCACGTCGCCCACCTCGGCGAGCGCGTCGAGCCGGAACACCTCGAACGAGCGGCCTCCGACCTCCAGCCCCGCCCGTGCCCCGAAGCTGTTGCCTGCCATCTTGCGGCCCTCCCTTCAGCCGACCAGCTTGGCGACGTCGGCCTGCTTGGCGCGGACCGCCTCGGCCGCCTCGCGCAGGTTGCCCAGCTCCTCGCCGGTCAGGGGCAGCTCGACGACCTGCTCGACCCCGCCGCGGCCGAGCCTGGCGGGCACCCCGAGGTAGACCCCGTCGATGCCGTACTGGCCGGTGACCCAGGCGCAGACCGGCAGCACCTGCTTGCTGTCGGCCAGCACCGCCTCGACCATCGCGGCGGCCGCGCTGGAGGGGGCGTAGTAGGCCGAGCCGGACTTGAGCAGGGCGACCACCTCGGCGCCGCCGTCGCGGGTCCGCTGCACCAGCCGCTCGATGGTGGCGGCGTCGGCCAGCTCGGCGAGCGGCTTGCCGTCGACCGTGACCATGCTCGGCACCGGCACCATGGTGTCGCCGTGGGAGCCGAGCGTGATCGCCTCCACCCGGTTGGGGCTGGTGCCGAGCTCCTCGGCCAGGAAATGCTTGAAGCGGGCGGTGTCCAGCATGCCGGCCTGGCCCATCACCCGTTCCTTGGGGAACCCGGAGACCTCGGCGGCCAGGGCGGTCATCTCGTCCAGCGGGTTGGAGACCACGATCAGGACCGCGTCCGGCGAGCCGTCGACCAGCCTGCGGGTCACCTCGCCGACGATCCTGGCATTGACCTCCAGCAGGTCCATGCGGCTCATGCCCGGCTTGCGGGGCAGCCCTGCGGTGATCACGGCCACGTCCGAGCCGGCCGTCTCGAGGTAGCCGTTGGTGCCGACCACCCGGGTCTCGAAGTGCTCGATCGGCCGCGACTGCAGCATGTCGAGCGCAAGGCCCTGGGGCAGCCCCTCGACGATGTCGGTCATCACCACCTCGTCGCAGAGGTCCTTCTCGGCGATCCGCTGGGCGGTGGTGGAGCCGTACTTGCCGGCCCCGACGACGGTGACCTTCATGCGCCGGCCTCCAGCTGCTCGATCACCGCGTCGGCGACCTGGCTGGTGCCGACCGCGGTGGGGTCGTCGCGGTGGGGCTTCATGTCGTAGGTGACGTTGCGGCCCTCGGCGATCACCGCCGCCAGGGCCCGCTCCAGCCGGTCGCCGGCCTCGCCCTCGCCGAGGTGCCTGAGCATCAGCATGCCCGAGAACATCATCGCCATCGGGTTGACCTTGTTCTGGCCCTTGTACTTGGGCGCCGAGCCGTGGGTCGCCTCGAACACCGCCACCCGGTCGCCCATGTTGGCCCCTGGGGCGACCCCGAGCCCGCCGACCAGCCCGGCGCACAGGTCGGAGAGGATGTCGCCGTAGAGGTTGGGCAGCAGCAGCACGTCGAAGTTCTCCGGCTTCTGCACCAGCTGCATCGACATGTTGTCGACCAGGAACTCGTCGTACTCGATGTCGGAGTACTCCTTGGCCACCTCGCGGGCGACGGCGTAGAACAGCCCGTCGGTGTGCTTCATGATGTTCGCCTTGGTCACGGCGGTGACCTTCTTGCGACCGTAGGTGCGGGCGTGGTCGAAGGCGAACCTGGCGATCCGCCGCGTCCCGGTGACCGAGATCGGCTTGATCGAGATGCCGGAGTCCTCCCTGATCTGCTTGGGCTGCACGCCGTTGAGGAACTCGATCACCCGCCTGGCATCGTCGGTGCCCTGCTCGAACTCGATGCCGGCGTACAGGTCCTCGTGGTTCTCGCGCACCACCACCAGGTCGATGTCCTGGTAGCGGGAGCGCACCCCGCGGTAGGACTTGCAGGGACGCAGGCAGGCGTACAGGTCCAGCTCCTTGCGGAGGGCGACGTTGACGCTGCGGAAGCCGGTGCCGATCGGCGTGGTCAGGGGGCCCTTGATGGCCACGCCGTTGGCGCGGATGGAGTCCAGCACGTGGCCGGGCAGCGGCGTGCCGTACTGGTCGATGACGTCGGCCCCGGCCTGCTGGACGTCCCAGTCGAAGCGGACGCCGGTGCCCTCCAGGACGCGGCGGGTCGCCTCCGACAGCTCCGGGCCGACCCCGTCGCCTGGGATGAACGTGACGCGATGGGCCATGGGAAGGACTCCTTCTCTCGGTTGGCGCCCAGGGTATCTCTCCGTAGGACTGCGCAGCGGTAGGAAGGCGAAACACCTACGATGAGGCGTGACCCGTCCCCCGAGATCACCGGAGGCACCGCGAGATGACGAACCGCAAGGGGCTCGAGGGCGTGGTCGCCGCCCAGACCAGCATCTCCGACATCGATGGCCAGAAGGGGAAGCTGTACTACGCCGGCTACGACATCGCCGACCTGGCCGCCCACGCCACCTTCGAGGAGACGGTCTACCTCCTGCACCACCGCGAGCTGCCCACCAGGCAGCAGCTGGAGGACACCGCCGCCGCCCTGCGCGGCTCCAGCGCCCTCGACGACTTCCTGGTCGGGCTGATCTCCTCGATCGCCGGCCGGACCGTCCCGATGACCGTGCTGCGCACGGCGATCTCCGCGGCCGCCGCCCTCGACCCCGACGACGACTCGCCGGAGTCCAACCTCCGCAAGGCCTACCGGCTGATGGCCAAGACCCCGCAGGTGGTCGCGACCTACCAGCGGCTGCGCAGCGGCCGGCAGGCGGTGCCGGCCCGGGAGGACCTCGGGGTGGCGGCCAACTTCCTGTACGCGCTCACCGGCACCGAGCCCGACCCGGGCGTGGCCCGCGACTTCGACGTGGTGCTGGTGCTGTACGCCGACCACACCATGAACGCCTCCACCTTCGCAGGCAGGGTGGCGGCGGCCACCCTTGCCGACATGTACGCCGCCGCCACCGCCGCGCTGGCCACCCTGCAGGGCCCGCTGCACGGCGGGGCGATCGAGCAGGTGCGCCACATGCTCGACGAGATCGGCGACGCCGACCGGGCGGCCGAGTGGGTCAGGGGGCGGCTCGGCCGCAAGCAGAAGGTCATGGGCTTCGGCCATCGCGTCTACCGGACCTGGGACCCGCGGGCGACGATCCTGCGGGACATGGCGGAGCGGCTGGGCAAGCAGGCCGGCGAGACCCGCTGGTACGACATCTCCGCCCGGATCCAGGAGACCGTGATGGAGGAGAAGGGCCTGTACCCCAACGTGGACTTCTACACCGCCAGCGTCTACTCGGCCCTCGGCATCCCGCCAGACCTGTACACCTGCCTGTTCGCCAGCTCGCGGATGGCCGGCTGGACCGCCCACGTCCGCGAGCAGTACGCCGACAACCGCCTCATCCGCCCCGACTCCGAGTACATCGGCCCTGCGCCCCGCGACTGGCGACCGCTGGACGCCAGGGGCTGAGGAGGTTCAGGCCGGCCGCGGGAGCAGGCCGGCGGCCCGGATGACCTCGGGAACGCCGCTGGCCGGGCCGAGGCCCATCAGGTGGACGCCGCGGACGCCTGGCAGGCCCCGCACCTGCTCGACCACCTCGGCGGCCAGGGCGATGCCCTCGGCCCGCTGGTCGGCGGCTGCCCGCATGCGGGCAAGGGTGGAGGACGGGACGGCCCAGCCGGGCAGGCCGGCGAACCGTTCGAGCTGGGCGGCGGAGCCGGGCGGGAGCACCCCGGCGAGGATCGCGACGCGGTCGGGCAGCCCGTGCTCGGCCAGCCGGTCGAGCCAGGCCGCGAACGCGGCCACGTCGTAGACCGGCTGGGTCTGGACGAACCGGGCCCCGGCGTCGACCTTGGCGGCCAGGCGCCGGCCCATCGACGGGTCGGCCCCTGGGGCCTCGGCGACCCCGACCAGGAAGGGCGCGGGCGGGGTGATCAGCTCGCCGTCTGGCCCCTTGCCCTCACCGAGCGCGGCGGCCAGCCGGGCCAGTCCGACCGCGTCCAGGTCGAACACCGGCTTGGCGCCCGACCCGCCGACCGCGACCGGGTCCCCCGACAGGCAGAGCACCGTGCGGATGCCGAGCGCGTGGGCGCCGAGCAGGTCGGCGGTGAGGGCGAGCCGGTTGCGGTCGCGGCAGGTGAGCTGCAGCACCGGTTCCAGGCCCTCGGCGGCCGCGAGCACGGCGGCGGCGGTGGGGGCCATGCCGACCCTGGCGGTGGCGTTGTCGGTCACGTTGACCGCGTCGACCAGCCCGCGCAGCTGGCGGGCGGCGCTGCGGACCACCGCAGGGTCGGGCGAGCGCGGCGGCACCAGCTCGCCGGTGACCACGAAGCGGCCGCCCTCCAGCAGGCCGGCGAACCGAGAGGGCTCGGTCACCGGCGGCCTTCGGCCAGCCGCGCGGCCGTGACCGTGTTGGCCAGCAGCATGGCGACGGTCATCGGGCCGACCCCGCCCGGGACCGGGGTCAGCGCGCCGGCCACCTCCGCCACCTCCGGGGCGACGTCCCCCACGATCCGGTCGCCGACCCGGTGGTTGCCGACGTCCACCACGGCAGCGCCCGGCTTGACCATCTCGGGGGTGATCATCGCCGGCCGGCCGGCCGCGGCCACCAGCACGTCGGCCTGCCGGGTGTAGCCGGCGAGGCCCCTGGTGCCGGTGTGGCAGAGGGTCACGGTGGCGTTGGCGCCCGGCGCCTTGGCCGACAGCAGCACCGCAAGGGGGCGGCCGACCAGCAGGCCGCGGCCGACGATCACCGCGTGGCTCCCCTCCACCGGCACCCGCTCGCGGCGCAGCAGCTCGACGATCCCGATGGCGGTGCAGGGGGCGAAGCGGGGGTCGCCGCGCAGCAGCCGCCCCTCGTTCTCCGGGTGCAGGCCGTCGACGTCCTTGGCGGGGTCGATGGCGTCCTGGACCTCGACCGGGTCGAGGCCGGCGGGCAGGGGGAGCTGCACCAGGATGCCGTGGACGCCCTGGTCGGCGTTGAGCTCGGCGACCGCCGCCAGCACCTCCTTCTGGGCGGCGTCGGCGGGCAGGGCGAGCCGGCGCGACTCGATCCCGCTGCGGGCGGCGGCCCGCTGCTTGGCGCCGACATAGATATGGGACGCCTCGTCGTCGCCGACCAGCACGGCAGCAAGCGTCGGACGCCGCCCGGCCGCGGCCAGCCGCTCGACCTCCCCGGCCAGCTCGGCCCTGACCGCTGCCGCCGCCGCCTTCCCGTCCAGCACCCTCGCCGCCACCAACACTCCCCCTCGCCAGGCCGTCCCTCACCACCTCAGGCTATCCCCCGGACGATGCCGGCGTGCCCACCCCCCCGGACCCGGCCGCCGCCCTGCGCCGAACCCGGCGCCGAACCCGGGCCGCAGGGGGCCGCCGACCGACCGACTCTCGTTGTCGGTGGGAGGGCGGCGGCCCCCTGCGGCCCACACCACCCCGACCCAGGAGGGTTCAGTGCCGGAAGTGCCGCCGCCCGGTGTGCAGCATGGCGATCCCCGCGGCGGAGGCAGCCCCGGTCACCTCGGCGTCGCGGACGCTCCCGCCGGGTTGGGCGACCGCCAGGACCCCGGCGGCGGCCAGCTCCTCGACGCCGTCCGCGAACGGGAAGAAGGCGTCGCTGCCGGCGGCAGCGCCGGCCGCCCGCTCCCCCGCCTTGGCGACCGCCAGCCGGACCGCGTCGACCCGGCTCTGCTGGCCGGCGCCGACGCCGACCACCCGCCCGCCCCTGGCGAGCACGATCGCGTTGGACTTCACGTGCCTGGCCACCGCCCAGGCGAGGGCGAGGTCGGCCAGCAGCTCGGGGGCGGGCCGCGCGCCGGCGACCAGCTCCCAGCCGGCCGGGTCGTCGGCGGCCGTGTCCGGCTGCTGCACCAGCAGGCCGCCGGCGACCGAGCGGACGGCGAGACGGTCGGGGGGCCGGACCAGGTCGACCTCCACCAGCCGCAGCGACGGCTTGCCGGCCAGCGCCGCCAGCGCCGCCTGGTCGAAGCCGGGGGCGACCACGACCTCGGTGAACACGCCGCCGATCCTGGCGGCGGTGGCCGCGTCCAGCGGCCGCGACAGGCCGACCACGCCGCCGAAGGCGCTGGTCGGGTCGCCCTCGAGGGCGCCGGCGTAGGCCTCCTCCAGGGTGGCCCCCAGCGCCGCGCCGCAGGGGTTGGTGTGCTTGACGACCACGGCGAACGGCCGGTCGGCGTGGTCGGCGACCAGGCCGAGGGCGGCGTCGGCGTCCAGCAGGTTGTTGTAGGAGAGCTCCTTGCCGGCGAGCTGCCTGGCGGCGCCGAGCCCCCACGACCCGCCGGGCCCGTCGGCGGCGTAGAACGCGGCCGCCTGGTGCGGGTTCTCGCCGTAGCGCAGCGTCTGCAGCAGCCGCCCGCCGACCGTCAGGGCGGCGGGGAACTCCCCGGCGGCCGACCGCGCCATCCAGGCCGCCACCGCCGCGTCGTAGGCGGCGGTGCGGGCGAACGCCTTGGCGGCCAGCGCGCGGCGCTCCGGCAGGGTGGTGCCGCCGGCGGCCAGGGCCGCCTCGACCCTGGGGTAGTCGGCCGGGTCGCAGACCACCGCCACCCAGGGCCAGTTCTTGGCCGCCGCCCTGACCATGGCGGGCCCGCCGACGTCGATGCGCTCGACCGCCACGGCCTCCTCCGCCGCAGGGTCGGCGCCCGGCCCGCCGAGCCGGGCCACCGTCTCCTCGAACGGGTACAGGTTGACCACCACCAGGTCGAACGGGGCGATGCCGGCCGCCTGCAGCTCTGCCAGGTGCTCCGGCCGGTCCCGGTCGGCGAGCAGGCCGGCGTGGACCCGCGGGTGCAGCGTCTTGACGCGGCCGTCGAGCATCTCCGGGAAGCCGGTCAGCGCCTCGACCCTGCCGACGCGCAGGCCGTGCTCCTCGAGGGCGGCCGCGGTGGAGCCGGTGGAGACCACCTCGACGCCGGCGCCGCCAAGGGCGGCGGCCAGCCGCTGCAGGTCCCGCTTGTCGAAGACGCTGACCAGGGCGCGCCGGACCGGCAGCCGCTGCTCGGTCACCGTGGGACCGCCTGCGCCACCCAGGCGCGGCGGCCGTCGGTGCGGACCCGGCCGTCGGCGACCAGGCGGACGGCGAGCGGCAGCAGGCGGTGCTCCTCGCGTTTGATGCGCTCGTGCAGGCTGGCCTCGTCGTCGCCCTGCTCGACGGGCACGGCGGCCTGGAACAGCACCGGGCCGTGGTCGACCTGCTCGTCCACCAGGTGGATGGTGCAGCCGCTGACCCTGACCCCGTAGGCGAGCGCGTCCCTGACCGCGTGGGCGCCGCGGAAGGCGGGCAGCAGGCTCGGGTGGGTGTTGACGATCCGGTCGGGGAAGGCGCGGACGAACTCGGGGCCGAGGATCCGCATGAAACCGGCAAGGCAGATCGCGTCCGGCCGCGCGGCGGCGACCAGGTCGCGCAGCGCCCGGTCGAAGGCGGCCCGGTCGGGGTGGTCGGCCGGTCGGACCACGGCGGCGTCGACCCCGGCCAGCCGCGCCCGCTCCAGCCCGTAGGCGTCCGCGCGGTCGCTGACGACCAGCGCGACGGCCAGGCCGGATGCGGGCTCGGCAGCCGCGTCGAGCAACGCCTGGAGGTTCGTCCCGTGGCCGGACAGCAGCACGGCCACCCGCCTGGTCTCCGCCACGTCCTCCCTGGCCTCGCCGGTCCCCTCGCGCCGGATGCTGCCATCGCGCCGGCGGCGCCGGCAAGCTCGACGGGGCGGATTGAACCACTCCAGCGCATGTGTTTGACTGCGCCCACCTGCGCGAACGGCTGGTGCCGTGCGCGACCGGCAGAGGGAGCGGAGACGGACGTTGATGAGCACCGGGGATCCCGGGGAGGTCCGTTCCCGCGCCACCGCCACCTCGATCGGGCGATGGCGGCCGGACTCGGTGCCGGAGCGCCTCGGGCTGGTCGGGTTGGGTGCGGCGGCGGCCAGCTTCGCCTACCCGGCGGTGAGCCGCGGCACCGGCCTGGCGCTCCCCTGCCCGCTGCGGACGCTCACCGGCATCCCCTGCCCGCTGTGCGGGATGACCACGGCGGCGACCAGCCTGGCGGCCGGCGACCTCGGGGGCGCCATCGCGGCCAACCCGTTCGTGCTCGTGCTTGCCGGGCTGACCCTGCTCATGACCCTGCTGATGGCGGCTCGGGCGGTCGGGTGGGCGCGGCAGCCCGCTCAATGGCCGCCGGCCCGACGCCGACAAGCGTACTGGGCGGCTGCCCTGCTCGCGGCCGCGAGCTGGGCGTTCCAACTGCACCGGTACGGCTGGGTGTAGCGCTCGCCGGTTCGGCGGGCGGAGCCAGATGATGGGAGGACGACCATGACCGAGGGAACGACACCGCGCGACCCGCAGGAGGACCCGCTCCGCCAGCAGCCCGGCGGGACGCCGCCACCGCCGCCGGCGCCGCCACCGGGCGACCAGGGCTGGGGCCAGCAGGGCGGCTACCAGCCACAAGGGGGCTACCAGCCACAAGGGGGCTACCAGCCGCAGCCGGCCGGCAGCGGCCTCTCCGAGAACGTCGCCTCCGGCCTGTCCTACGTGCTCGGCTGGATCACCGGGCTGATCTTCTTCCTGACCGACAAGCGCCCGGAGGTCCGCTTCCACGCGATGCAGTCGATCATCTTCGCGGTGGTGGCGACGCTGGTCACGTGGGTCCAGCGGTTCACGGGCGGCTTCCTGTTTTGGCTGCTTGGGCTGGTCTCCCTGGTCTTCTTCGTCACCTGGATCTTCGTCATGATCCAGGCCTTCCAGGGCAGGCACTTCAAGCTGCCGGTGATCGGCGACTTCGCCGAGCAGCAGGCGGGCGGGCCGGCCCGCTGACCGACCCGGGAATCCACCACAAGGAGCGGCCTTCATGAGCCAGGGGTACGGACCGCAGGACCCCAACCAACCCGGCTACGGGCAGCAACCCGGCTACGGGCAGCAACCGCCGCCGCCACCGCCCTACGGCACCCCGGCGCCGGCGAGCTACGGCCAGCAGCCGGCGCCCTACGGCGGCGACCAGCCCGGCTTCTACATGGGCAGGCCGCTC
>DASYRU010000285.1:0-5236 GCA_036004165.1 Actinomycetota bacterium | reverse complement strand
CTGTCGGAGGGCTGGGTGGAGGACCACACGATCGAGTGCGCGCTGCACGGCAGCCGCTTCGACCTGGTCACCGGCAACCCCGACAGCCCGCCGGCGGTGCGGCCGGTGCGCGTCTTCCCGGTGCGGGTCGACGGCGACGACGTGCTGGTCGACCTGCCGGACGACTGGGCCAAGCTGGCCGCCGACCTGACCCCCTGACCCGTGTTTCCCTGAAGGAGCGACGACACCGAGATGCCTGACGCGACCCTGGTCATCGAGGACCTCCACGTCAACGTGGAGGACAAGCAGATCCTGCGCGGGGTCGACCTGGCCGTGGAGCAGGGGCGGGTCCACGCCCTGATGGGACCCAACGGCTCCGGCAAGTCGACCCTCGCCTACGCGCTCGCCGGCCACCCCCGCTACCGGGTGACCGGCGGCAAGGTCAGCTTCAAGGGCGAGGACGTGCTCACGCTCAAACCCGACGAGCGGGCCAGGCTGGGCATGTTCCTGGCCATGCAGTACCCGGTCGAGGTGCCGGGGGTCTCGGTGACCAGCTTCCTGCGCACCGCCATGAACGCCTTCCGGGGCGAGGACGTGCCCGTCCGCGAGTTCGCCAAGCAGTTGCGCGAGCAGATGCAGCTGCTCGGCATGGACCCCGGGTTCGCCGAGCGCAGCCTCAACGAGGGCTTCTCTGGCGGCGAGAAGAAGCGCCACGAGATCCTGCAGATGGCCCTGCTGCGTCCCGAGCTGGCCATCCTGGACGAGACCGACTCCGGCCTCGACGTCGACGCGCTGCGGGTGGTCGCCGAGGGCGTCAACCGGATGCGCGGCCCGCACCTCGGCATCCTGCTGATCACCCACTACACCCGCATCCTGCGCTACATCTCCCCCGACGTGGTGCACGTCATGGTCGAAGGGGCGATCGTGCAGTCCGGCGGCCCGGAGCTGGCCGACGAGCTGGAGGCGCAGGGCTACGAGCGCTGGCGCGGCGACCCGGCCGCCTGAGACCGTGCGAGGAGGCATCCCCCGATGACGTCCACCACCGGTCCAGCCGCCGGCGTGCTCGACGTCGCCGCCGTCCGCCGCGACTTCCCGATCCTGGAGCGCCGCATCCGCGGCAAGCCGCTGGTCTACCTCGACTCGGCGGCCACCAGCCAGAAGCCGCGGCAGGTGCTGGCCGCCATGGACGACTACTACCGGCGGCACAACGCCAACGTGCACCGCGGCGTCCACACCCTGGCCGAGGAGGCCACCCACCTGTTCGAGGAGGCGCGCGGCAAGGTCGCCCGCTTCGTCGGCGCGTCCGAGCGGGCCACGGTCTTCACCAAGAACGTCAGCGAGGCGATCAACCTGGTCGCCTACGCCTGGGGGCTGCGCAACCTCCGCGAGGGCGACGAGATCCTGGTGACCGAGATGGAGCACCACTCCAACCTGGTGCCGTGGCAGCTGGTCGCCGGCATGACCGGCGCCCGGCTCCGTGCCATCCCGGTGACCGGCGACTGCCTGCTCGACCTGGAGGCGCTCGACGGCCTGCTCACCGAGCGGACCCGCATGGTCGCCGTGTCGGCCATGTCGAACGTGCTCGGCACGGTCAACCCGGTGGCCGGGATCGCCGAGCGGGCCCACGCCGCCGGCGCGCTGGTGCTCGCCGACGCCGCCCAGGCCGTGCCCCACGCCGGCGTCCGCCTCGACCAGCTCGGGGTCGACTTCCTCGGCTTCACCGGCCACAAGGCGCTCGGGCCGATGGGGATCGGGGTGCTGGCCGCCCGCGAGGAGCTGCTCGACGGCATGCAGCCGTTCCTCGGCGGCGGCGAGATGATCCGCGACGTCGCCATCGAGGGTTCCACCTGGAACGACATCCCCTGGCGCTTCGAGGCCGGCACCCCCAACGTCGCCGAGGCCGTGGGGCTGGGCGCCGCCGTCGAGTACCTGCAGGCGGTCGGCATGGAGCGGGTCCGCGCCCACGAGGCCGAGGTCACCGGCTACGCCCTCAAGCGCCTCGGCGAGCTCCAGGGCCTGCGGGTCTACGGCCCGGCCGAGCTGGAGCACCGCGGCGGCATGGTGTCCTTCACGCTGGGGGAGATCCACCCCCACGACGTCGCCCAGGTGCTCGACGACGAGGGGATCGCGGTCCGCGCCGGCCACCACTGCGCCAAGCCGCTGCTGCGGCGGCTCGGGGTGCAGGCCACCACCAGGGCGTCCTTCTACCTGTACTCGACCACCGAGGAGGTCGACGCGCTGGTCGCCGGCCTCGAGAAGGCCAGACGCTTCTTCGGCTAGCGCGAGAAGGAATCCCCATGGGCCTCGAAGACCTCTACCAGGAGATCATCCTCGACCACTCCCGCAAGCCCAGGCACCCTGGGCGGCTGCACGACGCCCAGGTCGAGGTGCGCCACTACAACCCCGTCTGCGGCGACGAGCTGGTCCTCGGGCTGCGGCTCGACGGCGAGCGGGTGGCGGCGGTCGCGGTCGACGCCAAGGGCTGCTCGATCTCCCAGGCGGCCGCCTCGGTGATGAGCGAGCAGGTGCTCGACCGGCCGCTGCCGGAGGCGCTGCGCTCGGCCGAGGCGTTCCGCCGGCTGATGCACGGCGAGGAGGAGTCGGACGAGGAATTGCTGGGCGACGGGATCGCGTTCAAGGGAGTGGCACGCTACCCGGTGCGGATCAAGTGCGCGCTGCTCGGTTGGATGGCGTTCAAGGACGCCGCCGCCCGCGCCCTCGGCGGCCAGGCCGGCGGCGAGACCGTCTACGGCGAGGACCAGGACGAGACCGCGCTGCGGGCCGCCAGAGGTGGCGGCCGCCGCGGCGAGGAGTAGGAGGCGAGACGATGGCGACCGAGGCGGAGATCCTCGAGGCCATGAAGCAGGTGGAGGACCCCGAGCTGGGCGTCAACGTGGTCGACCTCGGGCTCGTGTACGGCGTCGACCAGGAGGACGAGGGTCGCAAGGTGCGCCTTGACATGACCCTCACCACCGTGGCCTGCCCGCTCACCGACATGATCGAGGGGGCCACCAACGCCGCCCTGGTCGGCCTCGACGACATCCAGCAGGTCGAGATCAACTGGGTGTGGTCGCCGCCGTGGGGGCCGGACCGCCTCACCGAGGACGGCAAGATGGCCCTGCGGTCCATGGGCTTCGCGATCTAGAGGAACTGCCATGCCATTCCCCGCCCTGGTCGAACCGACCGGCGAGCTGTCGCGGGACGAGGTCTTCCGCTACTCCCGCCACCTGATCATTCCCGACGTGGCCATGGACGGCCAGCGGCGGCTGAAGAACGCCCGCGTGCTGCTGATCGGCGCCGGCGGCCTCGGCGCGCCCAATGCGATGTACCTGGCCGCGGCCGGCGTCGGCCACCTCGGCCTGGTCGACTTCGACGTGGTCGACGCCTCCAACCTGCAGCGCCAGGTCATCCACGGCACCTCCGACATCGGGCGCCCGAAGCTGGAGAGCGCCCGCGACAAGATCGTCGAGATCAACCCCTACGTCGAGGTGACCCTGCACGACACGCGGCTCACCTCCGACAACGCCCGCGAGCTGATCCGCGGCTACGACCTGGTGGTCGACGGCTCCGACAACTTCCCCACCCGCTACCTGGTCAACGACGCCTGCGTGCTCGAGGGCAAGCCGTACGTGTGGGGCTCGATCTACCGCTTCGACGGCCAGGCCAGCGTGTTCTGGGCCGAGCACGGGCCCTGCTACCGCTGCCTGTACCCCGAGCCGCCCCCGCCGGGCATGGTCCCCTCCTGCGCCGAGGGCGGCGTGCTGGGCGTGCTCTGCGCCACCGTCGGGTCGGTCCAGGCCAACGAGGCCGTCAAGCTCCTCACCGGCATCGGCGACCCGCTGGTCGGGCGGCTGCTCATCTACGACGCCCTCGAGCTGTCCTTCAAGGACATCGCCGTGCGCAAGGACCCCGAGTGCGCCGTCTGCGGCACGCACCCGACGGTCACCGAGCTGATCGACTACGAGGAGTTCTGCGGCGTCGTCTCCGACGAGGCCCAGCAGGCCACCGCCGGCGCCACCCTCACCCCGGCCCAGCTCAAGGCGCTGCTCGACGACGGCCAGCAGCTCAAGCTGGTGGACGTCCGGGAACCGGCCGAGTGGCAGATCAACCGCCTGCCCGGGGCGACCCTGATCCCCCTGGACACCCTGCCCGACCACCTGGCCGAGCTGCCCCAGACCGAGCCGGTGGTCCTGTACTGCAAGTCCGGGGTCCGCTCGGCCGAGGCCCTGGCCCTGCTCAAGCAGTCGGGCTTCTCCACGGCCAGGCACCTGGGCGGCGGCATCACCGCCTGGGCCAGGACCGTGGACCCCAGCGTCCCGGTGTACTGAGGCCCCGGGAACTTTCCTCCCGATAATCGCTTGACCGGCCTTCCGGGGTCTGCCAGCCTGGGCAGGCACCTGGCGGAAGTTCCGTCGAGTGCTGGCCGGGTCCCAAAGGACTGACGTCGGCCGAGGAGGTGTCCCATTGTGATCGACCGGCTTCTCGTCACCCCATGGGCAGCCCTCACCGGGCCCAAGGGTGACGTGTGCCTGGGTGACGTGTGCCCGGAGCCGGCCGGCATCGGCACCAAGCTGCGTGACCTCGGCCCGATCGCCACGTCCGTCGGCGTCGCCGTCAACGACGGCGACCAGGACGGTCGCCAGGCCTTCGCGGTGGATCGACGGGAGGTACCGACCTGACGGAACCTCCCCGGAGCGACCTCAACGGTCCCTCCGAAACCGCGAAGGCCGTGGGCGAACCCCACGGCCTTTCTTCTTGCCCGCATCCGCCACCACCAACCGCCGCCCGTCAACGATGACGACAAGGAGCGACCCGACCATGCAGACCCTGGAGCTGTTCCCGCCCGGGCGGGCGTTGCCATGCGTGCAGGCGGGACCCGACCTCTACTTCTCCGAGTCACCCCGCGAGCTGGAGCTGGCCAAGCTGCTCTGCCGGCCCTGCCCGCTGCGGACCAGGTGCCTGGAGGGCGCCAAGGAGCGCGGCGAGCCCTGGGGCGTGTGGGGTGGGGAGGTGTTCGTCGACGGCCGACCCGTCCCGTTCAAGCGTTCCCGGGGACGTCCCCGCAAGCATCCGCTGCCCCCGCTCCCGGCCGAGCTGCCGGCCGCCCAGGCCGAGGTGGCCTGCTGATGAGCCCAGAGACCCGCAGGGGAGGTGAACACCATGCACGTCCACATGCTGCAGCAGCTGGCCGCCGACCGCGTCGCCGAGCTGCGGGCCGACGCCCAGCGGGTCCGGTACCAGCGCGTCCGCCGCGACC
>DASYRU010000284.1:0-5526 GCA_036004165.1 Actinomycetota bacterium | reverse complement strand
GAGGGTGTACCAGTAGGCGACCGTCTGCAGCCGGCCGGGGGGCAGGTCGAGGTCCTCGTAGCCGAGCAGCTCGCTCGTCCCCACCTTGCGCCGTTCGTAGCCGACGACCTGCTCGGTGACGGCGACCCGGCCGAGCCACAGACCGCAGCGGGGCAGCTCCACCCGCCGGGTCGCCTCGACCACCGCCACGTCGGTGTCGCTGCGGGCCTGGGTGTACACGTCGCCGCGGGCCGGCTCCACCAGGGCGGCCCCGCCTTCCAGGTCCAGCTCCAGCACCCGCCACGACTCGCCCTGGTGGAGGTAGACGGCGCCGCGGTGCACGGTCGACGGCGCCCTTGCGCGGTCGACGGTGCCGACCACCTGCCCGGAGTCGGCGGCCACGATGGTGACCGGGGTGCCGCCGGCGTTGCGGATATCGACCTGGTCGACCAGCGACCGGCCCGAGCCGGGCCGCCACCCGTCGGCTCGCCGTCGCAGCCGCCCCTCGGCCTGCAGGGCCTCGACCAGCTCCTCGGTGTGGTCGCCGAACAGCGCCAGGTCCTCCCCGGTGAGGGGGGCCTCGAACGCGGCGCAGACGAGATGGGGTGCGAGCACATAGGGGTTGCCGGGGTCCAGCAGCGCCGCCTCGTGGGGGCGACCGAACAGGTCGGCGGGGTGGTGGAGCAGGTAGGCGTCGAGCGGGTTGTCGGAGCCGACCAGCACCGCCAGCGCCGCCTCCCCCTGGCGGCCGGCGCGGCCGGCCTGCTGCCACAGCGACGCGATCGTCCCCGGGTAGCCGTCGAGCACCACCGCGTCCAGGCCGCCCACGTCCATGCCCAGCTCGAGCGCGTTGGTGGTGGCAAGGCCCAGCAGCCGCCCGGAGACCAGGCCTTGTTCCAGCTCGCGGCGCTCCTCGGGGAGGTAGCCGGCCCGGTAGGCGCGGACCCGGCCGGCCAGGCGCCGGTCGAGCTCGGCGACCCGGCGCCGCGCGTAGGTGGCGACCAGCTCGGCCGCCTTGCGCGAGCGGGTGAAGCACAGGGTGCGGACGCCGGCCTCGACCGCGGCCGCCAGCCACGCGGCCGCCTCGGTGTTGGCGCTGCGCCGCAGCCCGCTGGCCTCGTCCAGCAGCGGCGGCTCCCAGAGGGCGAAGGAGACCGGGCCCCTTGGCGAGCCCTCCTCGACCACCGCCTCGACCGGCAGCCCGGTCAGCAGCCCGGCCAGCTCCGCCGGGTTGCCGAGGGTCGCCGAGGCGAGCACGAACACCGGCTCGGCCCCGTAGCGGGCGGCCAGCCGGCGCAGCCGGCGCAGGATGGCGGCCACGTGGGAGCCGAACACGCCCCGCAGGGTGTGGGCCTCGTCGACCACCACGTAGGCCAGCCGGCCGAGGAAGGCCGCCCAGCGCTCGTGGCTCGGCAGGATGCCCCGGTGCAGCATGTCCGGGTTGGTCAGCACCAGGTTGGCGCTGCGCCGGACCATCGGGCGGTCGGCGGCCGGCGTGTCACCGTCGTAGGCGGCGGCCCTGACGCCGGCGAGGGCGAACGAGCGGATGGCGCGGAGCTGGTCGCGGGCCAGCGCCTTGGTGGGCGACAGGTACAGGGCGGTCCGGCGGTCGTCGCCGAGCAGGGCGTCGAAGATGGGGAGCTGGTAGCACAGGCTTTTGCCCGAGGCGGTGCCGGTCGCCACCACCACGTGGCGTCCTGCGCGGGCCAGGGCGACCGCCGCCGCCTGATGGGTCCACAGGGCGTCGATGCCGCGGGTGCGCAGCCGGTCCAGCACCAGCTCCGGCAGGTCGCCCGGCGGCTCGACCAGCCGCGCGGGCCTGGCCGGCAGCTGCTCGAGGTGCACGAGCTGGCCCCGGTAGTCGGGGTCGCCGGTGAGGTCGTCGACCAGCGCGACGGGGTCGGTCACCCACCCATGGTAGCTACCGGCCGGACGGCCGGGTCAGCTGAGCCTGCCGGCCCGCACCCGCGCGAACAGCGAGTACGCGCCTGGCAGGAGGCGGACCACCGAGGCGCTGCCGGCGCTGCCGGGAACGCTCGGGACCACCTGGTTCCTGATCTTGGCGGGCGGCACCCTGGTGGCGAACAGCGCCAGGCGCAGCAGCTCCGGGAACGGCAGGTCGGTCTTGACCTCGTCGCGCATGATCGCCAGCCAGGCCATGACGCGGGCGGGGTCCTTGGCGACCTGGCGCTGGTAGGTGGCCAGCCCGCCGAGGAGGACCTGCCCCTGGTGGCGGGAACGGGCCAGGTCGCCGCCTGGCACGGTCTTGCGGGCGCGCGCGTAGGCCAGCGCCTGGGGGCCCCGCAGCGTCTGGCTGCCCTTGTTGAGGAAGGCGCCGGCGAAGCTGTCGCGAATGTTCATGTCGACGCCGACCCGCACACCCCCGACCCGGTTGACGATGTCGGTCAGGCCGTCGAAGGAGGTGAGCACGTAGTAGTCGATGGGGATGCCGGTGAGCCGTTCGAAGGTGGCGATCAGCAGGCGGGGGCCGCCGAACGCCATCGCCGCGTTGATCTTGTTGGTGCCGGCGCCGGGGATCGGCACGTAGCTGTCGCGGGGGAAGCTCATGATCAGCCCTCGCCGCCTGACCGTGTCGAGCACGATCAGCTGCAAGGAGTCCGCGCGGCCGCCCTCGGCGCTGCCGCCGCGCCCGAACTTGGGCGCGCCCGAGTCGGAGCCGATGGTGAGCAGCACGATGCGGCGCTTGAGGGTGGGGGCGGCCGAGGCGTGGGCCCGCTGCACGACGATCGCCGGCGCCGCCTCGGCGGTGGCCGCCGGCCGGCCGGAGTTGGCGACCACCGCGCCGACCGCCAGCACCGCGACCAGGACGAGCGCGGCCATGGTGACGAGCGCCCGCCTGGTGGGGCCGGCGCGGCTCATGAGGGCGCCCCGGTGCGGCTGTCGAAGGCTGCGATCCGCCAGCCGCGCCTGGTGGCCAGCAGCTGCAGCACCGAGCGCAGACGGATCTCTTCGCTGCCGTTGGCGGTGTCGGCGGTGGCGTCGAAGACCAGCCGGACGGTGGCGGCCGCCGGTCGCCTGCCGTACAGCACCACGGCGCGGGCGCTGGCCCGCTTGGGACGGACCGCGGTCACCTGGGGCGCCGCGGCGCCCAGCGAGAGCGCGTCGAGCTGCTTGCGGGCGGCGGCCCGCACCGGCGTGTCGAACAGGGCCAGCAGCTCGTCCCAGCCGCGCTTGCCGCCGGCGGCGCCGACGAACGCGGTGGTCAGGTAGCGGTCCAGGAACCGCTCGACCCCCGGCGCCGCGCGCTTGGCCGCGCGTTTGGCGTTGAACCCGCGTTCCGGGCCGCGTGCGGTGGTGACCAGCTTGACCTGCAGCTCGGCGGGTGGCGCGGCGGTCGTTGCCGTGGGCGCGGCGGGCCGGTCCCTGCCGGAGGTGCAGCCGGCGACCAGCAGGGCGGCGGTCAGCAGCGCCAGGAGGACGGCCATGCTTCGGACGGGGTTGTTGCTCGGGGACACGACCATCACCACGGGAGAACATCGGTCGGAGGGCGCGTCGTAGGCTATCGAGCCTTGGCTCGGGCGGGCAAACCACCCCCACGTTGCTTCGGGGCCGTCAGGCAGCCTATGGTTGGCCTCCTCAAATTTGCGACTGGCCGCGAGACTGGAGAGGGGATGGACCTCGACCTCAACGTGCGCAAGGAAGGCGACCACTCGGTACTCGAGGTTGCCGGCGAGATCGACGTGTACACCGCGCCCAAGCTGCGCGAGAAGCTGATCGAGCTGGTCAGCGAGGGGTCCTATCACCTCGTCGTTGACCTGGAGAAGGTCGACTTCCTCGACTCGACCGGGCTGGGCGTCCTGGTCGGCGGGCTCAAGCGGGTGCGCAACCACGACGGTTCCCTGCAGCTGGTCTGCACCCAGGAGAAGATCCTCAAGATCTTCCGCATCACCGGGCTGACCAAGGTCTTCCCGATCCACGGCTCGGTCGCCGACGCCGTCGCGGCTCCGGCCGAGTAGGCGCCACCGCGCGTGGACGGGACGGCCGCCACCGTCCGCCTGACGTTCCCGCCCGAGCCGAGGCTGCTCGGGACCATCCGGCTGGTCGTCGGCATCGTCGCCCGCAAGGCCGGCATGGACGAGGAGGACGTCGAGGACCTCAAGGTCGCCGTGTCGGAGACCTGCGCGGTGGCGGTCGCCGACCTGAGCCGGGCCGGCCTGCGGGACCCGATCGAGCTGGACCTGGTCGACGACCCCGACCACTTCGGGGTGGAGGTCCGCGACCGGGCGCCGGCCGCGGGCCTGCTGGCGGGAGACATCGGCTTCGACGGCGAACTCGACGACCGCCAGTTCGGCCTCGCGCTGGTCGGAGCCCTGGTCGACGACGTGAGCACCGCGGCCCTCGAGGGCGGGGGGAACCGGACCAGCTTCTGGCTCCAGCGCGGGCAGAGGCCGTCGCCGTCGAGCAACTGACGCCCGGTCGCGCCGGCGAGGCGCGCCCTGCGTGCGGGTTGCCCGGTTCTCGCACCCCTGGCTATCATCCGGCGCAATCCTCGCGGGTGCGCGGGACGGCAGGCTTCCTGGGTGGGCGACCGCCGGGGCGACGCCGGGTCGGGCCCGCGTTCGGCGCTTTCCGGTCGCGACGTCAAGGGCCTTCGGCCGTGGCTGTGGGCTTGATCCAACGCCCCACTGTCGGGGCGTCGAGGAGGTCTGATGGGCCCAGTACGGCTGCTGGCGCAGGAGGGCAGCGCCCAGGTCGAGTTCCAGGCGGGAGAGAACCTCGCCCTGCTGGTGATCATGGCGGTCTGCCTGCTCGCCCTCCTGGTCGCCTTCATCCTGGTCAGGCAGGTCCTGGCCGCCGACCAGGGCACCGAGAAGATGCGCGAGATCGCCCGCGCCATCCAGGAGGGCAGCCGCGCCTACCTGAACCGGCAGTTCCGCACGCTGGCCATCTTCGTCGTGCTGCTGTTCTTCCTGCTGTTGCTGCTGGAGGCCGACTCGACCTCGGTGCGGATCGGCCGCTCGGTCGCCTTCCTGGTGGGCGCGATCTTCTCGGCCCTTGCCGGCCGCACCGGCATGCAGCTGGCGGTGCGGGCCAACGTGCGGGTGGCGGCCGCCGCCGACCAGGGCGGGCTGCTGCGGGCGATGCCGATCGCCTTCCGCGCCGGTGGCGTGGCCGGCATGTTCGTGGTCGGCCTCGGCCTGCTCGGCGCCACCGGGGTGGTGATCGCCTACCAGGGGCAGGCCGCCAACGTGCTGTTCGGGTTCGGCTTCGGCGCCGCCCTGCTGGCGATGTTCATGCGCGTCGGCGGGGGCATCTTCACCAAGGCGGCCGACGTCGGCGCCGACCTGGTCGGCAAGGTCGAGAAGTCGATCCCCGAGGACGACCCCCGCAACGCGGCGGTGATCGCCGACAACGTCGGCGACAACGTCGGCGACTGCGCCGGCATGGCCGCCGACCTGTTCGAGTCCTTCGAGGTCACCCTGGTCGCGGCCATCGTGCTCGGCCTCGCCGTCTTCCCGGACCGGCCGGCCGTCGGCCTGCTGTTCCCCCTGATGGTGCAGGCCATCGGGATCGTCTCCTCGATCG
>DASYRU010000283.1:0-2144 GCA_036004165.1 Actinomycetota bacterium | reverse complement strand
CCGGCCACGAACGCCCGGTCGACCTTGAGCTCGTCGACCGGGAGGCGTCGGAGGTAGGCGAGCGAGGAGTAGCCGGTGCCGAAGTCGTCGACGGTCAGGCGCACCCCGAGGTGCTTCAGCTCGGCCAGGGCGGCGCTGGTCGACTCGGCGTCCTCCATCAGCACCGTCTCGGTGATCTCCAGGTACACCATCGCCGGGTCGATGCCGGTCTCGGCGAGGATCCCGGCCACCACCCCGGCAAGGTTGGGGTGGACGAACTGGCGCGCCGAGAGGTTCACCTTGATCGTCAGGCTCTGGCCGGCCGCCTGCCATGTCCTTGCCTGCAGGCAGGCCTCGCGCAGCACGTGGGTGCCGATCGGCACGATCAGGCCGGTCTCCTCCGCCAGGGCGATGAACTCGCCCGGCTCGATCAGCCCCCTGTCGGGATGCTCCCAGCGGACCAACGCCTCGGCGCCCAGCGGCCGCCCGTTGGCAAGGCAGTGGATCGGCTGGTAGAGCACGCGGAACTCGCCCCGCTCGACCGCCCGGTACAGCGAGCTGTGCATCGCCAGCCGGCGTTTGGCCCTGGCCCGCATCGCCTGGTCGAAGACCTCGCGCCGGTTGCCGCCGCGGGCCTTGGCGCGGTACATGGCGGCGTCGGCGTTCTCGACCAGCGCCTCCGCCCGCGTGCGGCTGCCCGACGCCAGCGCGATGCCGATGCTCATGGTCACGAACACCTCGGCATCGCCGAGCGCGAACGGCGCGGCGGCCACCTGCGCGACCCGCTCGGCGATCGCCAGCGCGTGGGTCTCGTCGGCGATGCCCTCGCAGAGGATGGTGAACTCGTCGCCGCCGAACCGGGCCACCGTGTCGCCCGGCCGGATGACCTCCTGGAGGCGCTTGGCGAGGGCGACCAGCAGCCGGTCGCCGGCGTCGTGGCCGAGCGAGTCGTTGATGAACTTGAACCGGTCCAGGTCGAGGAACAGCACCGCCACCGACGAGCGGCTGCGCTGGGTGCGGGCCAGCGCCAGCGCGATCCTGTCCAGGAAGAACACGCGGTTGGGCAGGCCCGTCAGGGCGTCGTGGGCGGCCTGGTGGGCGAGCTGCGTCTGGGCGTGGCTGCGCTCGATGGCGATGTCGGCCAGGTGCGCGGCCAGCTCCAGGAGCCTGGTCTCTGCCGGCACGGGCCGGCGCGGCTCGTCGAAGTAGACGGCCAGGACGCCGAGCACCCTGTCCCCGTCGGCGGCGATGATCGGCGTCGACCATGCCGCCCTGATGCCCCTTGCCAGCGCGATCTGCCTGGACTCGCGCCACAGCGGGTCGCGGGCGACGTCGGCGGCGATCACCGGCTCGCGCCGGTGGGCGGCGGTGCCGCTGGCGCCGGCCTCGGGCCCCACCACCAGGCCGTCGGCCTCGTGCAGGCCGACGTCGATGAGACTGGGCGCGGCGGCCACCGTGAGCGTCTCGGAACCCTCGTCCAGCAGCAGGATGGCGCAGCGCGCGCCGCTGGCCTCCGACTCGATCACCCTGGCGAGCACGTGCAGGGTCTCCATCATCGGGGCGTCGCGGGCGATCAGGTCGAGGATGTGGGCCTGGCCGGCGAGCAGGGCCTCCGCGCGCCTGCGTTCGCTCACGTCGCGGCAGTTGAAGACCACGCCCCCGACGGCCGGGTCGTCCAGCAGGTTGTTGGCCAGCGCCTCGATGTGGCGCCAGGTGCCGTCGGCGGCCAGGAAGCGGAACTCGAAGCCGGCGCCGTGCGCCAGGCCGGCGAGGTGCTCGCCGAAGCGGGCGCGGACGCTCTGCACGTCGTCGGGGTGGATGAGCTCGAAGACGTTCTGCCCGATGCGGGCGTCCTCCCGGTGGCCGAGCATGCGCCGGAACGCCGGGCTGGCGTAGGTGATGCCGCCGCCGGCGTCGAGCACGATCACCATGTGGGAGGAGTTCTGCACCAGGGCCCGGAAGCGCGCCGCGGAGTCCCGCAGGACCTTTTCGGCCCGCTTGAGCTCCAGCTCCTTGGTGATGTCGCGGGAGGTGAGGATGAGCCGGCGCGCCTGGCCGTCGGCGGTGGGCACGCGCGTCCAGGAGCAGGCGATCCAGCACGCCTCCCCGTTGGGGCGCAGCACCTCGATGACCGTCGGCGGCGCGGCCCGGTCCTCGGCCCAGCG
>DASYRU010000282.1:0-4498 GCA_036004165.1 Actinomycetota bacterium | reverse complement strand
GCCTCGGCGATCAGGCTCGGCGCGTCGTTGATGGCACGCTTGACCGAGGTCTGGACCAGCGGCTTGCCGGCGAACCGCTCGCGGTCGCGGACCTCGACGTCGGCGGCGAACACCACCGCGTCGGCGGCCGCGATGTCCTGGAGCGGCAGCGGCTCGGCGCCGGCGGCGCCCTGCGTCTCGACCTTGATCTCGTGCCCGGCGGCACGGGCGGCCTGCTCCAGCGCCTCGGCCGCCATGTAGGTATGGGCGATTCCGGTGGGACACGACGTCACGGCGACGATTCTCATTGCCCCAGCACCTCCTTCTTGACGAGGTTGACGACGGTCTCGGGGTCTGGGGCCTGGCGCAGCGCATCGCGGAAGGACGCGTGGACCAGCCGCCGGGCCAGCGAGGCGAGGATGGTCATGTGCTCGGCGCCGCCGCCTTCCGGCGCGGCGATCAGGAAGATCAGGTCGGCCGGCCCGTCCTCGGCGCCGAAGTCGACGCCGCGCTGGCTGCGGCCGAAGCCGAGCGTCGGCTGGGTGACGTGGGCCGAGCGGGCGTGCGGGATGCCGATGCCGCCCTCGATGCCGGTGGGCATCTGCGCCTCGCGGGCGCGCACGTCGGCGAGGAAGCCGTCGAGGTCGGTGACCCGGCCGGCGGCCCGGAGCCGCTCGGCCAGGCTGCGGGTGGCCTCGTGCCGGTCGGTGGCGGCGAGGTCGAGGTCGACGAGGTCGGAGGTGATCAGGTCGGCCATGGGCTCAGCTCCTCTCCTTCAGGAGTCGGTGGGGGTCGATGCCGGCCGCCAGCCGCACGGCGGCGCGGTCCAGGTCGCCCGGTTCCGGCATGCGGCTGCCTGGCAGGCCGGCGGCGGCGGCGCCCCAGGCGAGCGCCTCGGTCAGTGCGGCCCGCCCGCTGCCGCCGGCGGCCAGGAACCCGGCCAGCAGGGCGTCGCCGGCGCCGACGGCGCTGCGCGGGTGCAGCACCGGGGCGTCCCCGTACGCCGCGCCGGCCTGGTCGACCAGCAGGGCGCCGTCCGCGCCGAGGCTGGCCAGGACCGTGCGGGGGCCGCGGCGGCGCAGCTCCTCGGCGGCGGCGACGGCCTCCCCGAGGGTGGTGATGCTGCGGCCGGTGGCCTCGGCCAGCTCCTCCCGGTTGGGCTTGACCAGGTCGGGCCGGGCGGCCAGGGCGGCGGCCAGCGGCGGGCCGCTGGAGTCGACCGCGACCCGCACGCCGGCCGGGCGCAGCCGCTCGACCAGGCGGGCGTAGAAGTCGACCGGCGTGCCAGGTGGCAGGCTGCCGGAGACGGCGACCCAGTCGGCACCGCCGGCGGCGGCAACGGTCGCGGCGGTGACCGCTTCGACCTCGGCGGCGCTCAGCGCCGGCCCTGGCTCGTTCAGCTTGGTCACGGTGCCGTCCGGCTCGACCACGCTGATGTTGGCGCGTACCGAGCCGGCCACCGGCACCAGCACCACGGCGACGTCGTGCGGGGCGAGCAGGGCGGCCAGCTGCTCCCCTTCCCAGCCGCCGGCAGGCAGCACCGCGCAGGTCTTGCGGCCGTTGGCGGCCAGCGCCCTTGCCAGGTTGACGCCCTTGCCGCCGGGGTCGACGTGGGAGGACCTGGCCCGCAGCACGGCACCGCGGACCAGGGCGTCGACCTCGACGGTGCGGTCGACGCTGGGGTTGGGGGTGAGGGTGACGATCATGCCCGCACCACCCTGGGTCCGGCCGCCTCCAGCCGCACGGCCGCCGCCTCGGCCAGCCCGGAGTCGGTGACCAGCACGTCGACGTCCTTGGCGCTGCCGAAGCCGGCGAAGTGGTCGGCGCCGACCTTGCTGTGGTCGGCCAGCACCACCACCCGCCTGGCCGACTCGATCATGGTCCGCTTGACCGCCGCCTCCGCCGGGTCGGGCGTGGTCAGCCCCCGCTCCACCGAGATCCCGTTGGTGCCGACGAAGGCCACGTCCACGTAGAGCTCCCGCAGCACCCGCAGCGCCCAGTCGTCCACCGCCGCCAGCGTCCTCCCCCGCACCCGCCCACCGACCAGCAGCAGCGTCAGCCCCGGCCGCACCGACAGCGTCAGCGCGATCGGCAGCGCATTGGTCACCACGGTGAGGTCCCGGTCCCCCGGCAGCAGCTCAGCAAACCGGGCGGTGGTGGTGCCGGCATCCACCAGCACCGACCCCCCATCCGGCAGCTCCGCCAGCGCGGCCTTGGCGATCCGCTCCTTCTCCTCGGTCATCACCGCGTCCCTGGCCCCCAACCCCGGCTCGAACCCGAGCCGCTCGACCGGAATCGCCCCCCCATGCACCCGTCGCAGCACCCCATGCCGCTCCAGCACGGTCAGATCCCGCCGCACCGTCTCGGTCGTCACCCCAAACTCCCCCGCCAGCGCGGCCACATCGACCCGCCCCTCACTCCGGGCCCACTCCACGATGCGCTGCTGCCGCTGCTCCGCATACATGTGGTTTCCCCCTGCCTTCTGATCTTTGTTTACGTGGTTATAAGCCCGTGTCTGTTGGATGTCAAGACCAAAGAAGAAGCCAGCGGCGCCCAGGAGGCCGCTGGCTCAGGGAGATCCGGTAGGGGGCCGGGCGGGGGGCCACCGCCCGACCGACTGTAGTTTGCGGAGAGAGGGCGGTGGCCCCCGCCCGGCCCCGGTAGCCCTACCCCTTGGCCTCCTCCTCCAACACGTGCGCGGCGCTGCGCAACGCCCGCGCCTCCTCACTCTCCCCTTCGGCCCGAGCGAACTCGTCCAGCTCGTGGCCCAGCTCCTCCAGCTCCTTGCCGCCGGCCATCATCTGCACCAGCTCGTCGCGGCTCAGCTCGGCCTTGTTGAAGGTGCCGTAGCTGCGGCCGCGGTTGAGGATGGTGAAGCGGTCGCCGACCGGGTAGGCGTGGTGCGGGTTGTGGGTGATGAAGATCACCCCGAGCCCGCGGGCGCGGGCCTGCACGATGTAGCGCAGCACCACGCCGGCCTGCTTGACGCCGAGCGCCGAGGTGGGCTCGTCGAGGATCAGCACCTTGGCCCCGAAGTACACCGCGCGGGCGATCGCCACCGACTGGCGCTCGCCGCCCGAGAGGGTGCCGACCGGCTGGGCGGTGTCGCGGATGTCGATGCCCATCTTCTGCAGCTCTTCGCGGGAGGTCCGCTGGGCCAAGTCGACGTCGAAGCGGCGCCACGGCCCCCAGCCTCTGGTCGGCTCGGAGCCGAGGAAGAAGTTCCGCCACACGCTCAGCAGCGGGATCATCGCCAGGTCCTGATAGACGGTGGCGATGCCGCGGGACAGCGCGTCGCGCGGCGACGAGAGGCGCACCTCCTGGCCCTCGATCAGGTAGCGGCCCTCGCTGGGCTGGTGCACCCCGGAGAGGGTCTTGATCAGGGTGGACTTGCCGGCGCCGTTGTCGCCGAGCACGCACATGACCTCGCCGGCCCGCACGCTCATCGAGATGTCCTTGATGGCGATGACGGTGCCGAAGTACTTGGTGATGTTGTCGACCTCGAGCAGCGGGGTCCCGTCGCGGGTGCCTTGGCTCATGGCTTCGCCTCCGCGGCCTTCTTCCGGATGTAGTTGTTGACCAGCACGGCCACGATCAGCATCGCACCGAGGAACACCTGGAACCAGTCGGCGTTGACGCCGGTGATCACGATCCCCTGCCGCACCATGCCGAAGATCAGCGCGCCGAACACCGCGCCGATCGGCGAGCCGTAGCCGCCGGTCAGCAGGGTGCCGCCGATGACCACCGCGATGATCGCCTGGAACTCCTGCCCGGTGCCGCGCAGCACGTCCGCGCCGCCGAAGTTCACCACCTGGAGGATCGCCACCAGGCAGGCGGAGAACGCGGTGGTCATGAACAGCCCGATCTTCAGCCGGTCGACCGGGACGCCGAGGTTGCGGGAGGCCTCGGGAGCGCCGCCGGCGCCGAAGATCCAGTTGCCCACCCTGGTGCGCAGCAGCACCCAGGTCGCCAGGGCGGCCAGCGCCAGCCACCACACGATCGAGATCGGGAACCGCCCGATCTCGCCGCCGAACAGCCACGACACCACCGGGGCGTCGGTGTCGACTCCGCCGACCTGGGTGCGGCCGGTGACCAGCCGGGTGACGCCGATGGTCAGGCCGCGGAAGATGAACAGGCTGGCCAGGGTGACGATGAACGATGGCAGCTTGGTCCAGACCACCACCAGGCCGTTCAGGAACCCCGCCACCAGCGAGAACGCGATCGCCATCAGGATCGCCGCCCACAGCGGCCAGCCGTACTCGACGTTGAGCATGGCGATCACCATGCCGCTGGCGCCGATGATCGACCCGATCGACAGGTCGAACTCGCCGGCGATCATCAGCAGGCACACCGCGACGGCGAGGATGCCGAGCTCGGAGGCGACCGCCAGGTAGCTCGCCGTGCCGTCGAGGGTGAAGAACCCCCGGTTGCCGGCCACCAGCGAGAAGAACACCCACACCAGGATCGCGCCGGCCACCGCGCCCAGCTCCGGCCGGCTCAGCAGCCGCCGGAAAAGCCC
>DASYRU010000281.1:0-3644 GCA_036004165.1 Actinomycetota bacterium | reverse complement strand
GGCCGGCCGCGGGCATGGCCAGCGCCGCCTTGGCCAGCGCCCTGGCGACCAGCCGCCGGTCGGCCACGGCGCTGGCGGCGGCCTCGTCGGCGATCGCCTCCAGCTCTCGTGCCAGGGACGCGGAGGCGCGCGGGGCGGCGGGCACCAGCCGTCCGAGCGCAAGGCAGGCGATCTGCGCGAACCGCAGCAGCCGGTGGTGCCGCAGGCGCAGGTGGGCCTGTTCGTGGGCGAGCATGGCGGCGCGCTCGTCGTCGTCGAGCAGGTCAAGGAGGCCTTGGGAGACGACCACCTGGCCGGGGCGGCCGCCGAGGGTATAGGCAACCGGCGGGCCGCCGGCCAGCACGACCCCGGCGGTGCCGCCGGGAACGCGGAGCGGCTTGGCCGCGGCCAGGGTGGTCGCGGCGACCAGCCGCCGGGTGGCCCGGGCCACCCGCACCGCGGCCCAGGCCACGCGCGACAGGTACAGCGCCAGCAGCCCGAGCAGGGCTGCGGCGAGCCTGCCGGGGGCGACCAGCGCAAGGCACGCCAGGACCGTGACGGGCAGTGCCGCCAGACCCAGCAGCGCCAGCAGGTGGAAGGTGGCGACGGTCCTGGCCGGGGCGCGGCGCTCGAACAGGCAGGCGGCCAGCCAGGGACTCAGCAGCAACAGCGCGAACGGCCCGCCAAGCACCAGCGCCGGTGCCGCGCTCATCGGCGGTCCTGGTCGGGGTCTGGGCTGTCGTGCGCCAGCGCCCGCAGGCGGGCGAGCAGCTGGGGGGAGGCCTCCAGGTCCTCGACGAAGCGGACCAGCACCGCGTGGGGATCCTCGGTGCTGGCCAGGACCTCGCGCAGGGCCCGGGCAGCAAGCTCCTCCTTGCTGTGGGCCGGCTTGTACACGAACCCGCGGCCGCGGCGTTGGCGCTGCAGCAGGCCCTTGTCGCACAGGCGGGTCACGATCGTCATGACGGTGGTGTAGGCGCGCCGCTGCCCGGGCAGGACGGACAGGATGTCGTTGACGCCCACCCAGTCGCCGCGGCGCCAGACGACGTCCATCACCTCGGCCTCCACCGCGCCGAGCCGCCGCCCCGCCAGCTGCCTGCTGCCATCCACACGCCAACCTTCGGCAATCGCGGAGCAGGTTGTCAACGAGCGGCCGGCTCGGGTGGCGCGCCAGAGGGGGCCACCCGCAGCGGCCTGGCGGCCCAGGCGGGCAGCCACCAGTTCCAGCGGCCCAGCAGCACCACCAGCGCTGGGACCAGCAGGCAGCGGACCACGGTGGCGTCCAGCAGGATCCCGACGCCAAGCCCGGTGGCGAAGATCTTGGTCACGGTGTCGTGGGCGCCCGCCAGGGCCGCGAAGGCCAGGAACAGGATGAGCGCGGCGCTGGTCACCAACCGGCCGGTACGGCCCACGCCCTCCACCACCGCCTGGGCGGTGGAGCCGTTGTGGTCGTAGGCCTCGCGCATGCGGGCCAGCAGGAACACCTCGTAGTCCATGGACAGGCCGAACAGGAACGCGAACACGAACAGCGGCACGAACACGTCCAGCGCCCCGGTCCCGGGGGTGCCGGCGATCGCGCCGGAGCCGTGGCCCTGCTGCCACACCAGCACGATCGCGCCCAGGACCGCACCGATCGACAGCAGGTCGACCAGCACGGCCTTGGCGGCCAGCAGCAGCGACCGGAACGCCCGCGCCAGCAGCAGGAAGGTGATCACCGCGATGGCGGCGACCATCATTGGGAACCGGCCGTAGACCGCCTGGGCGAAGTCCAGGTCCTCGGCCCCCACGCCACCGACCTGCGCGCCCGCCACCATGCGATCGACCGCGGCGCGGACTTCCTGGACGGTCCGCTGCCCGGCGCGGGTGCCGGGCTCGGCCTGGGGCTGCACCTGCACCAGCGCGGTACCGCCCCGCCGCCAGGCCGGGTCGGCGGGTGCGGCCGCAGCCCACACGCCCGGCAGGCCCGCAAGGCGCGCCGCCACACCTTCGGGATCGGCACCCTGCGGCAGCAGCACCTCGATGGGGGTGAGCACGCCGCTGGGCGCACCGGCGCCCCGGAGCCACACCAGGCCCTGGTGGGCAGGCCCGGCGGTGGCCAGGGAGCTGGCCTGCGCCTCCCCGACCCGCAGGTCCAACGCGAACCCGCCAAGGATCAGCAGAGCGGCCACCGCCAGCAGCATCGCCGCCCAACGGGCACGCACCACCACCCGCGCCCAGGCAGTCCAGGTCCGGCTGGAGGCGGCCTGCCTGCGCAGCCGGGGCCAGTCCAGCCAGCGGCCGCCGCCGGCCAGCACCACCGGCAGCAGGGTGATGGTGACCAGCGCGCTGACCAGCGGGATGAGCACGCCGGCGTAGCCGACGCTGCGCAGGAACGGCACCGGCAGCACCACCAGGGCCAGCAGGCCGATCGCGACCGTGGAGGCGCTGAGCAGCACCGAGCGGCCCGCGGTGGCCATCGCCCGGTGGACCGCTTCCTGGTCGGGGTGGCCGCCGGCGCGCTCCTCGCGCCAGCGGGTCACCAGCAGCAATGAGTAGTCGATCGCCACGCCCAGGCCGATCAGCGCGACCAGGTATTCCACGATCAGGTTCACTTCGGTGAAGACGGTCAGCAGGCCGACCAGCAGCAGCGTGGCCAGGATGGCGACCGCAGCGACCAGCAGCGGGGCAAGCGCCAGCAGCGAACCGAACACCGCCAGCAGCACCAGCAGCGCGCCGACCGCGCCGATCAGGGTGAGGTTCACCACCTCGTCGCCGGGCGGCTGGCCGCCGTGGGCGGTGAGCTGGTCGATGCCGGTGACCCGCACGGCGGCGCCGGCCGGCAGCGCCGTCTGAAGCGCGGCCGCGGCGGTGGCGCCCGGGTCCTGGCCGTGGTCGCCGGGGAGCACCAGCCCGTAGGTGGTGCGGCCGTCGGCGGCGACCCACCGCCGGTCGCCCGTGCTGGCATACGACACCACCCGGGCGTCGAGGTCCCGGGCGACGGTGTCGAACCCTCGCCGCAGGGCGTCGGCGACGCCGGGGGTGTCGACCGTGCTGCCGGGCGGCAGGGTGATGACCGGCACGGTCGGGTTGGCGTGCCCACCGGTCCCGTAGGTCCCGGCGATCGCCAGGTTGGCCTGGTAGCCCCGCTGGCCGGGCAGGGAGAAGCTGGCCGACAGCCGCCCGCTGACCGTCGGCGCCAGCGCGAGGCCGACGGCCAAGACCGCCAGCCAGCCGACCAGCACCAGTCGCTTGTGCCCCAGCAGGAAACGGGAGAACCGCGTCATCCACATACCTTCTACAAGCCCGTAGAAGTTCCGGTGGGTGATCTTCTACAGTCTTGTAGTAGCTTGTCAACGGCCACCCGCAGCAACCCCGGAGCATGGGGTCAAATGGATTGAATCCACGACTTCTTCCTGTTGTTCGACGGCGACGCCGCCTGGGACGCGGACCCACCGCGGCCGCTCAGCTCCGGCGCCACGGTGATCGGCGACAGCGACCGGCTGGCCAGCGACATCACACCGCTGCTGCGCTAGCGAAACCGACGGTCGGCGCCGCCAGGCCGTCGCTCAGGTGCGGGTGAACGCCAGGAGGAACTCGATCTCGCCATGGTCTTCGGTGGTCACCGGGCCGAAGCTGGGGTTGGGGATGGTGTAGTCGGCGAAGGTCACCGGGATGGTGCCGCTGAC
>DASYRU010000280.1:0-6476 GCA_036004165.1 Actinomycetota bacterium | reverse complement strand
GCAGCGGCTCGGTGGACACCGAGGAGGCGCCCTGGCTGCTGACCAGCACGAGGGCGGAGATGAAGGCCAGGATCAGCGCACCGGCGCTGAGCGCGGCCAGGACTCGTATCGTCAACCCGGTCATCGGCGACCTCCTGGGGGAGAACGGCCGGAGGATACCAACTGCCGCACCCCGGCGGGAAGGGACAGACCGGCCAGCGCCCACAGCACCAGGGCGACGGCCAGCAGGTCGGCGGCGACGACCGGGGCGACCGGCGGGGTGGCGAAGCGTACCGCGCTGGGCGAGGCGGGCACCCGGTACAGGGCCAGCTCGGCGCGGTCGAGCACCGGGACCAGGCCGGCAAGGCGCGGAAGGTAGCCGGACCAGTCCCCCACCTTGAAGACCAGCACGTAGCAGATCCCGGCCGCGGGCAGCGCCGGGCGGAGCGGCGCCGTCCCGCCGACCAGCGGGCCGAGCCTGGTGCCGTAGGGGTCCTCGCCGGGCACGGTCAGGCCGACCAGCTCCAGGTCGTCGTTGCCGACCGCCCGGCGGGTGAACCAGCGCTGCGCCGGGCCGAGGACCACCCGGTCGCCGTTCCACGGGAAGGCCAGGTACAGGTGCCATGGCAGGACCAGCACGGCCCCCTGGACCTGGTCGGCCGCCATCGCCGCCCGCGCCTCCTGGAAGGCGCGCGGGTAGGGGACGGCCGCCAGCCGGCCGGCCGCACCCCAGGCCAGCGCCGGAAGCAGCAGCAGCGGGGCGAGGATCAGCACCACGGTGGCGGCCGCCCGCCGGCGAGCGGGCAGCATGGGCGGCAGCCGCTCCACCCCAAGGCCGAAGGCGACCGCTTCGAGCAGGGCGAGCGGGGCGACGAACTTCTGCGCGTCGCGCAGCAGGCCGCCGCCCGGGAGGTGCTGGACGGCCAGGTCGACCAGGACGCGCAGCCCAGGCAGGGCGTAGGCGGCCGCCAGCAGCAGCCCAAGGCCGCCCGCCAGCAGCACACCGGCGGCCGCGCCCGTCCCGAGGCGTCGGGGCAGCAGCGGCAGGCCGGCGGCGGCGACCGCCAGCACCACCGCGAACCCGGCCAGCCATGGCCAGGAGCCGAGCCCCGGTGGCACGGTGAACGCGTTCCAGATGCCGCCGAGGCCGAGCAGGCTTCCGACCGTGCCGAGCGGACCGTCCGGCCGCGACGCGAACGCCGCCGTCCCCTCGGGCCGGACCGGCAGCCCGCCGGGCCGCAGCAGGCTCGGCACCAGCCAGGGCGCGCTCACCACCAGCGCCACCCCGAGGACCAGCGCGGCCCTGCGCGCCGCGACGGCCGGGCCGGCCGCCGCCTCCCTCGCGTCGGCTGGCGCTTGGTGGCCGGCGGGCTGGCGCCACGGCGGCGAGGCGACCACGCAGATCGCCGTCCCGGCGGCGATCAGGCCGCCCGCCGGGCTGCCGAAGGCGGCCACGGCCAGGGTCACCACCAGGCGGGCCGCGCCACCGCGCCCGTTCCTGAGGTCGACCGCGGCGGCGACCACCCACGGGAGGGCGGCGTAGGACACCAGCAGCGCCCAGTGGCCCATCAGCAGCCGCTCGTAGACGAACGGATTCCAGGCGTAGAGGACGGCGGCCGCCGCGCGGGCCGCCACGCCCCTGGCGGGGACCAGGCGGGCCGCGCCGGCCGCGGCGCCGACGAAGATCCCGGCCAGCAGCAGCTTCTGGAGCAGGTCGGCCGGGACCACGCGGGAGGCGAGGGCCACCAGCAGGTCGGCCGGGACCGCTCTCGGCACCGCCACCTCGAGCCCGAGCAGACCGCGGGCCAGCTCCAGCCGCGGCACGAACACCATGTCGTAGGTGAGCACGTAGCCCCTGGCCAGCAGCGGCGCGAGCGCGAGCAGCGCGAGCGCACCGCCGGCGAGCGCCCCGGCGTGGCGGCCGGCCCACGGCCCCAGGCGGCCCCCGGGCGCCGTCTCGGGACGCCCGGGGCGGGTCGCGATCAGACCGCGCCGGCCGGGTGGCTCTCGCCCTCGGGACGCTGCACCCGCCGGCCCTCCGGCGCCCGCAACAGCACCAGGCCGACCACCAGGAGCACGAGCCCGAGCAGCAGCGCCGCGAGCGGCAGGATGGTGCCGAGCAGCCGCAGCTGGCCGATCCCCTCCTCGGCGTCGTCGGCGTTGGCGGCGACGGTGGCGGCGTCGTAGGTCAGGACACCGTCGAGCAGCGTGAGGACCTGCTCGCCGTCGGGGGTCTCCAGCACCTGGCTGACGTCCTGCTGCGCCTTGACGATGATGCCGGTGGTCGGCTCGACCCAGAGCGTCTTGACGTTGGAGTAGACGATGTTGGTGTCCACGCTGGCCACGTCCGGCTGGCCGGCAAGCGACCCGGGGAGCTCCTGGGTGCCGAGGGGGAGCCGGTCGATGCGCTGCTCGAACCGGTACACCTTCACGCCCTCGACCTCCTCCTCCCCGACGAACCTGGCCTCGGTGGCCCGGTTGGCGGGGCCGTCCCAGAACTGGTAGCCCCGCTGCTTGGTGTCGAACGGGAACTTCAGGGTCAGGCCCTGGTGGCGGGGGTTCTCGCCGCAGCACTGCACCGACTGGGCGGTCACCCGGTCGAGCGCGATCCGCTCCTGGGTGGCGGTGATGACCCCGCGGTCGGCCAGGTCGATGGTGCTGGTGAACGAGTCCCAGACCGCCACCTCGTCGGTGCCGGCCTTGACGTCGCCTCTGACCGTGCGGACGTTCTTGAGCTGCGCGCCGCTGATCTCCCTGAGCTTCTCCGGGCTGCGGTTGAAGTAGGTCCCGGTGCCGGTGGCGACCGGCTGCGAGTACTGGTCGAGCGGGGCCTTCTTCAGCCTGGGATAGGAGTAGAAGCGCTCGAACAGCCCGAAGAACAGCAGGAACAGCCCGATGAACACGAGGACGTACCCGAGACGACGTCCCACCGTACCGCCTCCCTACCAGCCGGTAATAACCGGGCTCGAACACTACACAAACCCTGGCTGAAAGGACATAGACTGCTCCGTTGTGACCCAATTCGACGCGTCTGTCGCACCCGGCCGGGCGCTGCTACGGGACGCGCTGGTCCTGACGGTCGGGATGGCCGTCGCCAACGGCAGCAACTACGCCTTCAACCTGGTCATGGCGGGCCTGCTGGGGCCGGAGGCCTACGGCGCGTTGGGCGCCCTGCTCGCGCTGGTGCTGTTGGGCAGCGTTCCTGGCCTCGCCCTGCAGGCGGTGGTGGCCCGCCGGACCGCGCTGGGCCAGGACGGCGGCGGCGCCACCCCGTGGCCGGAGGCGCGGCTGCTGGTGGTCTGGGTCGGCGCCGCCCTCGGGCTGCTGGTGGTGCTCGCCGCCCCCGCGCTGGTGGCCTTCCTGCACCTGGGCTCGGCGCTGCCGGTCCTGTGGCTGGCGTTGGCGCTGGCGCCCACGCCGCTGCTGTTCGCCGTGCAGGGGCTGCTGCAGGGCCGCGAGCGGTTCGGCGCCCTTGCCATGGTCCTCGTCGGCGGCGCCCTCGGCAAGCTCGCCACCGGGCTGGTCCTGGTCGCGGCGGGGCTGGGCGTGCCGGGCGCCATGGCCGGCGTGGCCGCCGGCGGCGCCCTGGCCGCCCTGGTCGGCCTGCGCCTCGCCGGCCGCCCGCTGCCTCACGCCCCGATCGACCGGGGCCCGACTGACCGGGGCACCCCATTGGGGTTCCCCGGACCCCTCCGGCCTTCGGGGTTCCCCGGACCCCTCCGGGACCGGCGGACGGCTGGCAGGGCGGCCGCCGTTGACCTCGGACACGAGGTGGGGACCGCGACCGTCGGGCTGCTCGGCCTGTTCCTGCTCGCCAACCTCGACATGCTGCTGGCCCGCCACTACCTGGACCCGGCCGCCTCCGGGTCGTACGCGCTCGGCGCGGTGGTCGCCAAGATCGCCTTCTGGGCGCCGCAATTCGTGGTCACGATGGTGTTCCCGCGCCTGGTCCACACCGCCGACCCGCGGCGCCTTCTCGGCGGCGCGGCGCTGCTGGTCGCCGGCTTCGGCGGCCTGCTGGCGGCCGCGCTTGCCGCCGCCGCGGCGCTCGGGATGACCGTCCCCGTGCTCGGCGGCGGCTACGCGGCGGCCGGCCCGCTGCTGCCCCTGTTCGCCCTGCTCGGCACCGGGCTGGCCCTGACCCAGCTGCTGCTGTTCGAGGGCATCGCCGCCCGCGACCGTCGCATGAACTGGACGGTCGTGGGCGCCCTGGCCGCCGAGACGGCCCTGGTCGCCGTCCTGCACGACTCGGCCGGCCAGATCGCCGCGGTGACGCTCGCCGTGGTGGCCGCCGTGGCCGTCACCGGCTGGTGGCTGCTGCGCCTGCGCCTGCTCCGCCATCCGGTCCCCACGGTCCGGCCGGAGGAGTCCGGGGCATGAGCAGCGAGCTGGTCCGCGTACAGCGGCCGGCGCCGACTGCCCCCAGCTGGCCGCAGCGCCGGCCGGCGCTGCGCTGGGAGGCGGTCGCCTACCTGGCGCTCGGCGTGCTCGCGGGGACGGCCGTGGTCCTCACCGACCGGGGCTGGTTCACACCCGACACCAAGCCAGAGGTGTACCTGGCCCCGGTGCGGACCCTGGTGCGCATCCTGTCCACCTGGGACCCCGACCCGCACCTCGGGCAGCCGAGCTTCCAGACCGGTCTGCTCCCGGTCAGCCTCGCCGTCTCCGCCATCCACGCACTCGGGCTGCCCGCCTGGCTGGTGCTGCGGGTCTGGCGGGCGCTGCTGCTGCTGGTGGCGGGCTGGGGAGCCGTGCGCCTGTTCCACCTGCTCGCCGGGGAGCGCTCGCACCCGGCCGGGAGGGTGGCGGCCGCGGCCGTCTACGTGGCCAACCCGTACGTGGTGGTGGCCGGAGCGACCACGCCCGTGCTGGTCCCCTACGCGCTGCTGCCCTGGCTGCTGCTGGCCTTGGCCAGAAGCGTGCGGGCGCCCTCGTCGTGGCGCTGGCCCGCCGCCTTCGCGCTGGCGCTCTTCCTGATGACCGGCATGAACGCCGGCGTCGTCACGATCTTCATGTGCCTGGCGGTCCCCTGCTACCTCCTGTACGTGCGGCTCAGCGAGCGGCTCCCTTGGCGTCGGCTGCTGCGGCCGACCCTGCGCTGCCTGGCGCTGGCGCTGCTGGTCTCGTTGTACTGGCTGGTGCCGGCGGCGATGGCCGGCGGGACCGGTTCGGCGGTAGCCGCCTTCACCGAGCAGCCCGCCAGCGTGGCGAGCACCTCCTCCTACGCGGAGACGCTGCGGCTGCTCGGCTTCTGGGTGATGTACTTCCAGCAGGACGGCCGGCTGGCCATGCCCGGCGTGGTCGGCTACCTCACCAGCGCGCCGCTGCTCGTGGCCAGCTTCGCCGTGCCGCTGCTGGCCGCCGCCTGTGCGCTGCTGGCCAGGGCGAAGGCCCGCGCGTTCGCGGTGATCCTGCTGGCGGTTGCCGTGCCGGTGATGGTGGGGCTGTTCCCCCCTTCCGCCCCGTCGCCGTTCGGGCGGCTGCTCCGGGCCTCCTTCGAGCATGTGCCGGCCGCGATCGCCTTTCGGACCACCAACAAGGTGGGGGCGCTGGTGGCGCTCGCGTACGCGCTGCTGTTCGGGCTGGGCGCGGCCGAGCTGTTCCGCCGCCGCGCGAGCGGATCCGAGCGGCGCTGGCGGGCCGCGCTGGCCGTCGCCGCCGCCGCCGTGCTGGCCGTCGCGGTCCTGCCGGCGTGGAGCGGCGGGCTCTACCCGATCCGCTACCGGGTGCCCGACTACTGGCGGCGGCTCGCCCGTGACGTGAACGCCGGACCGGCCGACAGCAGGGTGCTGCTCGCCCCCGGGACCAGCAACACCTTCTACCGCTGGGGCATGGAGGGCCCCGACGACCTGAACCTGTCGCTGTTCTCCCGCCCGTCGGTGGCGCGCACCACGGTCGCCAACGGCTCCTTCGAGCAGACCAACTTCCTGGCCGCGCTGGACCTGCCGGTCAGCTCCGGCTCGGCCGACCCCCAGGTGGTCGCGGCGATGGCCCGCTACCTGGGCGCCGGCGAGCTGGTGGTCCGCAACGACCTGCGCTGGGAGGTGTTCGGCGGCACCCGGCCGGCGGCGCTGGCCGAGCGCCTGGCGGGCACTTCCGCCCTCCGCCCGGCCGGCGCCTACGGGCGGTTGGGGGAGTACACGGTCGCCCCGACCTCGCTGGCCTACGGGACCGAGCAGGCCGCCAGGGACGCCGACCTCCCGCCGCTGCTGCGGTATATGGTCGCCGATCCCCGGCCGGTCACCCGGGCCGAGCCGCTCAAGGGAACGATGCTGGTCGACGGGGACAGCTTCGCGGTCCCGTCGCTGGTGCGCCTGGGGCTGGCCCCGGCCGAGCCGGCCTTCCGCCTGCTCGGTTCCATGACCACCGCCGAGCTGGCCGCCGCCCTTGCCGACGGCGCCAGGGTGGTGATCAGCGACAGCAACCGGCGGCGGGGCTGGGGCAGCTTCCGCACCGGACAGAACTGGACGCCGACGCTCGGCGCCGACCAGCCGCTG
>DASYRU010000279.1:0-4158 GCA_036004165.1 Actinomycetota bacterium | reverse complement strand
GCCTCGCCGAACGCCTCGCCGAGCAGCTCGCTGGCCCCGTTGGCGACCTTGGGCTGGTCGCTGAAGTCGGGCGCGCTGGCCACGAAGACGGTCACCTTGACCACCTGGCGGACCCGGGACAGCTCACCCAGCTCGGCCTTGAGGGCCGCCAGCAGGTTGACGGCGCAGCGGCGGGCGGCCGCCACGCCCTCCTCCAGCCCGACCTCTGCCCCCAGCCGCCCCAGCCAGCCCGGACTGCCGTCGACCACCGGCACCTGACCGGACACGTAGACCAGGTTCCCGGTGCGCACGCAGGGAACGTAGGCGGCGAGCGGGGCAGCGGGAGTGGGCAGGGTGATGTCGAGCTGCTCGAGGCGCTCCTCCGGGGTGGGCATCGCTGGCTCCTTCGGTGGGCTGGCCGGGGCTCCGGCTGGTTAGCCTACCGAGCCGTCCAGGAAGGCGCGCACCTGCTCGAGGGAGCGGGTCAGCGGTGCAGGGGGCAGGCTGTCCAGCAGGGCGGTGCGGTAGCCGGCGTCGGCCAGGCGCCGGTCGAGCACCGCCATCACCCCACGGTCGGTCTCGGAGCGGACCAGGCGGCCAAGCGCCTGCTGCAGGGAGACGGCCGCGGCCGGCAGCCACACCTCGGCGAAGCGGGAACCCCCGGCCGCCTCGACCCGCCGGCCGCGCTCGGCCAGCAGCGGGTCGTCGGGGCGGGGGAACGGCAACCGGTCGAGCACCAGCAGCGAGAGGCTTTCGCCGGGCACGTCGAACCCCTCGAAGAAGGTCCTGGTGGCCACCAGCACGCTCGCCACCCGGTCGCGGAACCGGGCGGCCAGCCTTGCAGGGGTGTCGTCGCCCTGGACGAGCAGCTCGTAGGGGAGCTCGGCAAGGGCCGCGGCGAACGACTCGACCGCCCGCCAGGAGGTGCAGAGCACCAGCGCCCGGCCGCGGGAGGCCTCGACGAGATGTCGCAGCTCGCGCTCTGCGGCCGCCTGGAAGCCGGCCGCCGACGGCGGCGGCAGGCCCCTGGGGACGTACAGCAGCGCGTTGCTGCGGAAGTCGAACGGCGAGACGACCACCAGGGTGGCCGGGTCGTCGACCCCGAGGGCGCCGGCGGCCAACCCGAGGCTGCCGGCGACCGCCAGGGTGGCCGAGCATGCCACCGTGGCCGGCACCCTGCTCCAGAGCACCGACGCGAGGACGGGGCCCGGCTCCACCAGGGCCGAGCGCACCACCCGCCCCCCGCCCCTCGCCTCCTCCACCCAGACGGCCAGGTCACCCGCTGGCCGGGAGGGGTCGCCGTTGCCGTCCGCCTCGGCCAGGCGGCCGAGGTCGCGGGCGAGGCCGCGGAGGCGCCGCCGGGCCGCCGTGGCGGTCGCCTCGACCTCCTCGCCGGCCTGCCCGAGGTCCTCGAGGCCGCCGGCGGCCTCCTGGAGGTCGGCCGCCAGCGGGACCAGGGCGGCGGTCAGGTCACGCTGCCCCGCCGAGCCGGGCAGGACCGGGCCGGGAGCGAGCTCGGCGGCCCGCTGCTGGAAGCCGGTCCGCAGCCGGCGGGACCAGTCGCTGCGCCTCCCGGCCGCCTTGGCGACGGCGTCGGCGGCCGCCCCTGCCCGGCCCACCCGGGCGGCGGTCACCGTGACCCCGAACAGGTCGGCGGCGTGGTTGGCCAGCCGGTGCGCCTCGTCCACCACCACCACGTCGGCCTCTGGCAGCATCACGCCCGGCGCCTCGGAGAGGGCTCGCAGCTCCAGCTCGAGCAGCAGCAGGTGGTGGTTCGTGACCACCACGTCCACATCGCGGGCCAGCTCCCTGGCGCGCTCGGCGAAGCAGCGGCGGTGGAAGGCGCAGCCCTTCTGGCCGGGGCAGTCCTCGCCGGCGGTGGCGACCAGGTCCCAGACGTCGTCGCGCACGCCGGCGGGGGCGTCAAGGCGGCTGCCGGTCGCCGAGGTGGCCGCCCAGGCGACCAGCTCGAGGGCCGCCTCCTCGGCGGCGGTGGCGGCCAGCCGGGTCGCCGCCACCAGCGCGTCCATCTTGGCCAGACAGGCGTAGTTGGCCCTGCCGACCGCCAGCGCCGAGGTGGTGCCGAAGGCGTCGGCGAACCGGGGCAGGTCGTGCTCGACCAGCTGGGACTGGAGTGCCTTGGTGGCGGTCGCCACGATCGCCCGCCTGCCCGCCGCGACGATCGGGACCAGGTAGCCGATCGACTTGCCGACGCCGGTCGGCGCGTGGACCAGCAGCCTGCCGGGCGCCTCGAGGGCGGCGGCGACCGCCTCGGCCATGTGCCGCTGCGCCGACCTCCGGGTCAGGCCGGGCAGAGCGGCGAAGGCGGCGTCCAGATCCATGCTGCCGGCAACCTAGCCGACCGCCGCGACAGCCGCGCCGCGCGCGCCCACAGGCCCGGAGCGCTCGGCCTAGCCCTTGGGGCGCTTGAAGAAGGCGATGGTGCCGCCGACCTCGGCGGTGTGGACGGCGACCAGCTCCCAGCCGTCGTCGCCCCAGTTGTCGAGGATCTGCTTGGTGTTGTGCGGCAGCAGCGGGACGGTCGCGTACTCCCACTTCGTCATGGCGCGCTCCGGGGTCCTCGGCGGTGGTTGACGCCGCCGAGGCTACTGTCAACCGGCGCGGCGGGCCAGCAGCTGGCGGCGCTCGTACTCGTTGAGGCCGCCCCAGATGCCGTACGGCTCGCGGACCAGCAGGGCGTACTCGCGGCACTCCGCCAGCACCGGGCAGCTGCGGCAGATCGCCTTTGCGGCCGCCTCCCTGGCGAGCCGTTCGTCCTTGCGCTCCAGGTGGTTCGGCGCGAAGAACAGGTGGGACTGCGGCCCCTTGCAGGCGGCCCGGTACTGCCAGCCGATCTGCAGTTCTCTTGACGAGTGGCCGCCGGCCGCGGCCCTGGATGCGGTGGCCATGCCGATGTTCCTTCCTCGCCCTGGTCGCTCGCGCTTCACCGGTGGTTCCTCACGAGCCGGGCTGACCGCCCCAATGCGGGTCGAGCGGTTCGGAATCGCAGCGTAACCCACGTCATCAGCGGCCTCAATCCCTATGGAGTAACGCTTCGGTTGCGGCCTTGGGTATGCCACGGACGGCTTCAACCGGGCGTAAAGGCGCTAGCCGGGCCGGCCGTCGCCGGGGCCGGCGCCCGCGCCGCCGCCCGGGCCGCCGGCGGCGCGCGTGAGCAGGTTGAGCAGCTCCACCGGGATCGGCATGACCAGCGTCGAGTTCTTCTCGGTGGCCACCTCCGCGACCGTCTGCAGGAAGCGCAGCTGCATCGCCTGCGGGCGGTTGGCGATCACCAGGGCCGCCTCGGCCAGCACCCGGGATGCCTTCAGTTCGGCGTCGGCGGAGATGAGCAGGGCCCTGGCGTCGCGTTCCGCCTCGGCCTCGCGGGCCATCGCCCGGCGCAACTCGTCGGGCAGCTCGACGTCCTTGACCTCGACCGACTGCACGTCCACGCCCCAGTCGCGGGTGACCTGCGCGATGATCTGGTGCAGCTCCCGGTTGATCCGCTCCCGCTCGCTGAGCAGCGTGTCCAGGTCGTAGTGGCCGAGGATGGCGCGCAGGTTGGTCTGGGCGGTCTGGCTGGTGGCGAACAGGTAGTTCTGCACCGTGACGACGGCCGGGATCGGCTCCATGATCCGCGAGTAGACGACCGCGTCGACCTGCATGGTGACGTTGTCCTTGGTGATGACGTCCTGCGGTGGCACGTTCATGGCCACCACCTGCAGGCTGACCGTGCGCATCCGGTCGATGCCGAACGGCAGCAGCAGGATCAGACCAGGCCCCTTGGGGCGCCCGAGCACCCGGCCGAGCCGGAAGACCACCCCACGCTCGTACTCCTGCAGCACATGGATCATCGTGACCAGCGCCCAAACGACCAGGCCGAGCAGGATGACGACGATCACCACCACCACGACGGTGCTCACCCTCGTCCCTCCTGTCCAGCTCGTCCGTTCCCGGAGCGCTCCGGCTTAGTTTGTCACGGGATGGCTGGCTCGGGAGCCCCTGGCCGAGGTCGGTCACCGGCTCCTCGGTGAGCGCGCCGCGGCCGCCGCTCACCGTCCGCCAGAGCGCGTCGGCGGCCAGCGCGAACGGCGGGTAGCCGAGGTAGCCGACGACCGGCATCTCGAACACCGGCAGGAAGCTCAGGTAGGGGATGCGGTAGTCCCAGTGCGGCACGGC
>DASYRU010000278.1:0-2445 GCA_036004165.1 Actinomycetota bacterium | reverse complement strand
CGGGACCTGGTCTTGTCCAGCATCGCCGCGTTCCCGCGCCACTGCGGGCTGTCGGCGACGATCCCCGGGTGCACGGCGTTGACGCGGATGGGCGCCAGCTCGGTCGCCAGCGTCCGGACCATCGCCTCGATGCCGCCGTTGACCGTCGTCACCGTGGTGGACCCCGCGTACGGCCGGTCCTTGGCCAGCCCGCCGAACAGCACCACCGAGCTGTCGTCGCCCATCCGGGGGAGCAGCGTGTGGACGACCTCGGTGTAGCCGACCAGCTTCAGCGTCACCAGCTGGAGCGCCCGCGCCAGGTCGTACTCGCGGGTGCTGTTCTGGTCGCGGTCGATGGCGGCGATCACCAGGCGGTCCACCGGCCCGACCTCGGCGAGGCCGGCGGCGATCTCCTCCGGCCGGCACAGGTCCAGCGCGATCCCGCGGGTGGCACCGCCGAGCTCCGCCGCCACGGCCGCGGCGCGGTCGGCCCGGCGCCCGGAGAGGACCACCTGGCAGCCGCGCCCGGCGAGCCAGCGCGCGACCTCCAGGCCGATCCCACGGGTGCCTCCGATGACCAGGGCGGTCCCGTCCACCATCACTGCTCCCTTCGTGGCAGGTCGCGGGCGGCTCAGCGGAGCGCGTGTGCCAGGTAGTCCCAGTCGCGGGTGAACCGGTAGGAGTGCCGCGCCGGGGGCTGCGGCGCCTGCGTCTCCAGCCAGCGGACGGGCCGCCCAGCCGGGTTGGAGAAGCCGTGGACGCAGCCGACCCCGGCCCAGGCGACGTCGCCGGCGCCCAGCCGGTAGCGGTCCCCGTCGAAGCTGGCGTCGACCTCACCATCGAGGACCAGGTAGGTCTCCTCCAGCGGATGGTCGTGGGTGCCGGCGACCCCCGCCGGCTCGTACTGGACCATGAACATGGTCTGCAGCTCGGCGCCCAGCTCGGTGTCCACCATCATCTTCACGGTGATGCCGCTGTAGACCAGCAGCGCCGTGCGCATGCTGGCCGAGACCGCGAGCCGTTCCTGGGTCTGCTGGCCGACCTCCATGTTCGCCGGCTCGATGTGGCCGAAGGCGCGCGTCCGCGGGTCGCGGACGTCCACCGCCACCGCCGGCCCCTCCGCCAGCGGCGGCACGAAGTAGGTGTCGCCGCCGAGGCGGGCCCGCGGCTGCGGCGCCAGCATGTCGGCCCAGCGGGCGGCCGCCGCGCCGGCGCCGCGCAGCGCGTGCGGCACGCCGACGGGCAGCAGCCCGTAGTCGCCTTGGCGCAGCCGCACCGTCCCCCCTGCCCAGGTGAGCAGCAGCTCGCCCTCCAGGACGTGGAGGCTCTCCTCGAAGGAGTGGACGTGCGCGGCCACCGACCCGCCCGGCTCCAGCTCGCAGATGCCGAAGCCGGTGTGCACGGCACCCGCCGCCTCGTCAACCACCGACCAGCGTCGGAAGCCCTCGCTGTGGCCGGACCACCCCTGCGGGACGGCCAGGTCCGCCTCGCCGGCCCGGCGCACCAGGTGCGCTGCGGTCATGCCTCCGGCTTCTTGGCCTCGACCTGCTGCGCCAGGTGGTCGCGGGCCGCCTCGACCAGCCGGCGCGCCTGCGCGACGTCGGCCACCAGCCGGCCGTCGCGCTTGCGGACGTTCCCGCCGACGATCACGGTGTCGACGTTGGACACGTCGGCGCACAGGGTGACCGCCGCGTAGGGGTCGATCAGTGGGGCCACGTTGAGCGCGGTGGCGTCGACCACCACCACGTCGGCCTGCTTGCCAGGGGTGAGCGAGCCCGTCCTGGCCTCGAGGCCGGCGACCTGGGCGCCGTTGACGGTGGCCATCTGCAGCATGTCGCGCGCCGTCAGCATGTTCGCGGGGGCGTCGACGTTGGCCTCCCAGGCGACCGCCAGCATCCTGACCCGCTCGCAGCCGAAGGCGCAGCGCATCTGGGTGAACATGTCGCCCGGCACGGTGGTGACCACGTCGATGCTGAGGCTGGGCCGCAGCCCGTACTCGATCGACTTCATCACCGGCGGCCAGCCATGGCCCATCTGCATCTCGACCTGGGGTGCGATGGAGATCTTGCCGCCCGTGTCGGCGACCAGCTGCCACTCGGCGTCGCTGAAGTAGCAGCAATGGATGTACGTGACGTCGGGCCCGAGCAGGTCGAGCCGGTTGAGCGCCTCGATCATCGCGAACCGACCCGCGAGGCGGCCCATCGCCACGTGCACTGTGACCGGGATGCCGAGCTCGCGGGCGAGCTGCCATTCCGACGAGACCACGTCGTCGACGCAGAACCCGGTGCCTCGCGTGGCGAGGCCCATTGTGAGCAGACCGTCGTCCGAGGAGAAGTACGTGTCCCGGACGCGCTTGACGTCGTCGCCCGGAATCCGGATCTTGCTCTCGAACCAGTAGTCGGCAAGCGACGTGTTGGCGCTGCCGTAGGCGTACTGACCCAGCGGTACGACGTGATCCGGCGGCGC
>DASYRU010000277.1:0-12925 GCA_036004165.1 Actinomycetota bacterium | reverse complement strand
GGGAAGACGTTGTTGGTGCCGGTGGAGATCGCCACCAGCGGCACGTCGCCGCAGGCGGCGGCCACCGCCCGGTTGGTGCCGTCGCCGCCGAGGGTCACGATCGCGCCGACCCCGGCGGCGGCGAGCAGCCCGGCGGCCTCGGTGGAGTCCGATGCCCAGCCGTGCGCCCGGAAGTCGAGCGCGTCCATGGCCAGCGGCGGGCGGCCGCCGTCGACCGCGGCGGCGACGATGCCGGCGTTGTCGGCCAGGTACAGCACCGTGTCCACCCCGGCCGCCGCCAGGCCATGGAGCAGCCGGCGCACGATCGAGGCCTTCTCGTGGTTGGGCACCACCGAGGCGCGGGCGGTCAGGCGGCGGATGTCCCGCCCCGCCGCCGGGTTGGCGATCAGCCCGACCGTGGCCGCCACGCCGCTCCCACCTACCCGGGGCTGGCGAGGCGGTCGCCGAGCTGCTGGAGGAAGCGGGCCGCCGGCGCGCCGTCGACGATCCGGTGATCGAAGGTGAGCGACAGCCACATGGTCGGCCGGACCTCGACCGCGCCGGCGACCGCCGCCGGCTTGTCGGCGATCCGGCCGACGCCGAGGATGGCGCACTGCGGCGGGTTGACGATCGGGGTGAAGGCGTCGGCGCCGAAGCTGCCCAGGTTGCTGATGGTGAAGGTGCCGCCCTCGACCTCGTCCATGGTCAGGGTGCCGGCCTGCGCCTTGGCGGCCAGGTCGACCCGGTCGCGGGCGAGCTCGGCCAGGGAGCGGGTGCCGGCGTCGCGGATGACCGGCACGATCAGCCCGTCCTCCAGGGCGACGGCCACGCCCATGTGCACCGCCGGGGAGAGCACGATGCCCTGGTCGGTGAGGGTGGCGTTGAGCAGCGGGTGGTCGGCCAGCAGCTCGACGACCAGCTGGACCAGCAGATCGGTGTAGGTGAGGCGGACGCCGGTGGCGGCCTCGAACCCGGCGGCGAGCGCGGCCCGCCTGGCCACCAGCCCGCCGGCCTCGACCTCCCGGGCGATGGTGACCTGGGCCATGGTCTGCAGGCTCTCGGTGAGCCGTTCGGCCACCACCTTGCGGATCCCGGCGAAGGGGACCACCTGCCCCGCCGGCGCCTCGGCCGCCACCTGGGCGGGAGCCGCCTGGGGAGCGGCCGCGAACGCCTCCACGTCCTCGACCATGATCCGCTTGCCGGGGGCGCTGGGCGGCACCTGGGCGAGGTCCACGCCGAGCTCCCTGGCCCGCCGGCGCGCCGCCGGGGACGCCGGCGCTCCTTCGCCGGCCGGTGGCGCCGCCGCGGCGGGGGCGGCCGGAGCGGCCGAGGCACCCGCGGGGGCCGGGGCCGCGGCCGCCGGGCCGGCGCTCGGCGAGCCCGCGCCGGCCAGCTCCTCCTTGGCCGGGAAGGCGTCGCCCGGCTCACCGATGAGGGCGAGCAGGGCGCCGACCGGCAGCTCGACGCCGAGGTCGGCGACCACCCGGCCGAGCACGCCGGAGGCCGGCGCCGGCACCACCGCGGTGATCTTCTCGGAGGCCAGCTCGAACAGGTCGGCGCCCTCGCCGACCTCGTCGCCCTCGGCCTTGAGCCACTTGGTGACCGCGCCCTTCTTCATCGCCATGCCGAGCTTCGGCATGCGGACCTCGGTGATCATCGCGCTGACCTCGCTACAGGGTGGCCTGGACCGCCTCGGCGATGCGCTGCGGGGTGGGGATGTAGAAGTCCTCCAGCACCGGCGAGAACGGCACCGGCGTGTGCGGCGCGGTGACCAGCTGCGGCGGCGCGTCCAGGTGGTCGAACGCGCGGGAGGCGACCAGCGCGGCGATGTCGGTCGCCATCGAGCAGCGCGGGTTGTCCTCGTCGACCACCACCACCCGGCCGGTCTTGCGGACCGACGCCAGGATCGCCTCGTCGTCCAGCGGCGACAGGGTCCGCGGGTCGACCACCTCCACCTCCACCCCGCCGGCGGCCAGGGTCTCGGCCGCCTCCAGCGCGAAGTGGACCATGCGGCCGATGGCCACCACGGTGGCGCCGTCGCCCTCGCGCTTGGTGTCGGCGCGGCCGAGCTCGACCACGTACTCGCCCTCCGGCACCTCCCCGCTGGTGTCGTACAGCAGCTTGTGCTCGAAGAACATCACCGGGTCGTCGTCGCGGATGGAGGCGGCGAGCAGGCCCTTGGCGTCGGCGGGGGTGGAGGGCACCACCGTCTTCAGCCCGGGCATGTGGGTGAACACCGAGTAGTGGCAGCCGGAGTGCTGCCCGGCGGCGCGGTAGCCGGCGCCGATCATGGTGCGGATCACCATCGGCACCCGCGCCTTGCCGCCGAACATGTACCGCAGCTTGGCGCCCTGGTTGAAGATCTGGTCCATGCAGACGCCGAAGAAGTCGACGAACATCAGCTCGGCGACCGGCCGCAGCCCGGTGGCCGCGGCGCCGACCGCGGCGCCGATGAACCCCGACTCCGAGATCGGCGTGTCGAGCACCCGGTCCCGGCCGAAGCGCTGCACCAGCCCCTTGGTGACGCCGAGCACCCCGCCCCAGGCGTCCTCCTGCTCGAACCCGGGCACGGTGGCGCCGCCGGCGACGTCCTCGCCCATCAGCACCACGTCGGGGTCGCGCTGCATCTCAACGGCCAGCGCGTCGTTGACGGCCTCCCGGAAGGTGAGCGTGCGGGTGGCGACCGACATGAGGAACCTTCCTCTCCCGCCTACCGGTAGGCGACGTAGACGTCGGTGAGCGCGTCCTCGGGTTGGGGCTGGGGGCTCTGCTCGGCGAAGGCGATCGCCTCGTCGACCGCGGCCTCGGCGGCGCGGTCGCGCTCCTCGACCTGGTCGGCGGTGAGCAGGCCCCGCTCGGTCGCCTGCTTGGCGAAGAAGGTGAGCGGGTCGTGCTCGCGGTAGGCGGCCGACTGCTCGGCGGTCCGGTAGGTGACCTGGTCGCCCTCGAAGTGGCCGAAGTAGCGCCAGGTCTTGGCCTCGATCAGGCTGGGGCCGTCGCCCCGGCGGGCCCGGTCGACCGCCTCCCCGGCCGCCTCGTACATGGCGATCACGTCGTAGCCGTCGACCGACACGCCGGGGATGTTGTAGGCGGCGGCGCGGTCGGCGATGTTGCTGGCCGCGCAGTGGTAGCCGACCGGGGTCGACTCGGCGAAGCCGTTGTTCTCGGCCACGAAGATCACCGGCAGCTTCCAGATCGCCGCCAGGTTCATGCCCTCGTGGGTGGTGCCCTGCTCGGCCGCGCCGTCGCCGAAGAAGCAGACGCACACCGCGCCGGTGCCCGTGCGCTTGGCGGTGAGCCCGGCCCCGCAGGCCAGCGGCGGGCCGCCGCCGACGATGCCGTTGGCGCCGAGCATGCCGCGGGAGACGTCGGCGATGTGCATGGAGCCGCCCTTGCCCTTGCAGGAGCCGTCCACCCGGCCGAACAGCTCGGCCATCATCGGGCCGAGCGGGACGCCCTTGGCGATGCAGTGGCCGTGCCCTCGGTGGGTCGAGGTGATGTAGTCCCGGTCCTCCAGGTGGGCGCAGATCCCCACCGCGACCGCCTCCTCACCGGCGTACAGGTGCACGAACCCGGGGATCTGCCCGTCGGCGAACAGCTTCGCCACCCGTTCCTCGAAGGCCCGGATGGTCACCATGCGGTCGTAGAGCCAGAGGGCCTTGTCCTTGGTCAGCTCCATGGCGTCCCTCCCGTGGATCTGGACAATCCCGGCAGCTGCGCAAAGCCTACCTTGGCGGCCCGGCCGAGTCACGGGTGCACCTCTGGCCGGTAGGATCGGGCGGTGACGGCGTTCAGCGACCGGCTGGTCGAGGCCAACCGGGCCACCTGGGCGGCGATGGCCGCCCACCCGTTCGTGCTCGGCCTGGCCGACGGCACCCTGCCCGAGCAGGCCCTGCAAGCCTGGGTGCAGCAGGACCGCATCTTCGTGCTCCAGGAGCGGCGGGTGGTGGCCGCGCTGCGCGCCCACGGGCCGCCCGACGGCCTGGACCGGCTGCTCGCCGGCCTGGACGGCGGCCTGGTCGCCGAGGCGGACGCGTTCGCCCGCACGGCCACGGCACGCGGCTTCCCGCCCGAGGCCGAGCCGTGGCCGGTGTGCCTCGGCTACACCAGCTACCTGCTGGCCCACGCCCTCGACGGGCTGCTGGAGGGCCTCACCGCCCTGTACGCGGCCGAGCGCGCCTACCTGGACACCTGGACCGCGGTGGCGGCACGCAGCCCGGCCGGCTCCCCCTACCGGGACTGGATCGACAACTGGACCAGCCAGGCGTTCCGCGGCTTCGTGGCCGACCTCGGCGGCGAGCTGGACGCGCTGGCCGGCTCGCCCTCCCCGGCCGTGGCCGATCGGCTCGGCCAGGTGTTCACCGGCGCGGTCCGCTTCGAGCTGGCCTTCTGGGAGATGTGCTGGCGCGGCCAGGCCTGGCCCGGCTGACCCGGCTGCCCCGTCTGCCCGCAGCGGAATCCGGCCGCACGCGCCCACGGCTGTGGCAGGGTTGGTGCATGAGCAACCTCGTGCCCGTCGTCGTCGAGCAGACCAGCCGCGGCGAGCGGTCGTTCGACCTCTACTCCAGGTTGCTCGCCGGCCGCATCGTCTTCCTCGGTACTCAGGTCGACGACACCAGCGCCAACCTGATCATGGCCCAGCTGCTCCACCTGGAGAGCGAGGACCCCGACAAGGACATCAGCCTCTACATCAACTCCCCCGGCGGGTCGGTCACCGCCCTGCTCGGCATCCACGACACCATGCGCTACATCCGGCCCGACGTGTCCACCACCTGCCTCGGCTGGGCCGCCTCGGCGGCGGCCGTGATCCTGGCCGCCGGCGCCACCGGCAAGCGCTACGCGCTGCCCCACTCGACGGTGGTGCTGCACCAGCCCCACGGCGGCGCCAAGGGGCAGTCGGCCGACATCGAGATCCAGGCCCGCGAGATCCTGCGCCTGCGCGCGGTGGTCAACCAGATCCTGGCCGCGCAGACCGGGCAGCCCCTGGAGCGGATCGAACGCGACACCGACCGGGACTTCATCCTGAACGCCGAGCAGGCGCTCGAGTACGGGCTGGTCGACGAGGTCCTGTCCGACCGCCAGGCGGTTCCCGCCCTCAGCGCCACCGCCGGCAGCCGCGGGTGAGCCATGCGAGCGGACGTCCCACGGATGCCGGCGCTGACCGACGCCGAATGCTCGTTCGTCGACCACTACCTCGCCCTGGTCGACCTGCTGGCGCGCATCAACCCGGCCCGCAGCGGCGGCCACGCCTACGCCTGCCTGCTGGCCGCGCAGTCGCTGGTCGGTGAGGCGAGGGCGCTGCTCGGCGCGGTCGAGCTGATGTGGGAGCGAGGCGAGCGCGAGATCCACGCGGCCACCCTGACCCGTGCCCTGCGGGCGCTTGACGGCGAGCGTCGCACCGGCCGGGTCGCCCTGCCGCCCTGAGGGACCGGTGACCGGCGACCGCCGGGATGAGATCATCGGCGGCGGGGATCGGCTGCGAGGACCTCGAGGAGGACAAGATGCTTGGAGCCCTGCTGCTCGGCCTGGTCGCCGGCGTCATCGCCCGCGCGATCATGCCCGGCGACGCCTTCAGCAACATGACCGGAGCGATGTCGTGGCTGGTGTCGCTCGTCATCGGGCTGGTGGGCGCCCTGGTCGGCTACCTGATCTTCACCGTCCTCCTGGGGATCGGCGACACCGACATCTTCGACTGGGGCGGCATCCTCTCGGCCATCATCGGCGCGGTCATCGTGGTGGCGGTCGCCAGCTGGTTCCTGCGCCGCCGCCCGGTCTGAGCGGGCCTACCCGGCCGTCCCGTTGAAGTAGGTCTGGGCCTTCGCCCAGGCGTTCTGCCCCACCGAGGTGCCGAGCGCGCGGCCGTGCAAGTCGCCGTCGGGGAAGTGGATGCCACCCTGGCGGCGGGACCTGCCCGCCTCGTCGAGCGCGGCGCTGAAGGTCGCCCAGACCAGCGGCTGCGGCAGCAGCGGCGTGAGCCCCGGCTCGATCCTCGAGGTGCCCGGCCGGATCGTCACCCGCGCCCCGAACAGGTCGCTGCCGGTGAACTGCTGCAGGACCTTCGCGCTCGCCCCGCTGAAGGTGCTGTGCCCGGACACGTACTCGGGGAATCCCGGCGTGAGGAACGTCGGCACCTGGTAGGGGACGTAGTTCTCGCCGCGGATCAGCCGGGTGCCCTTGTAGGGACCGCCCCAGGCCAGGATCAGCTGGCCCTTCTTGCGGGTGCGGACGGCGGTGATCGGCCGCACGTAGTCCCATTCGCGCTTGGCGTTCCAGGCCGCGATGCTGGCGTCCAGTTCCGCGCCGGTCAGCGCGAACAGCAGCTTGGCGTTGGCATCGATGCCGTAGCCGCGTGCCCGGGAGACCGCCGCGGCGAGCAGGCACCAGTGCCCTGGCGGCGTCTCGGTGTTGGGGCCGTCGGCCCAGTACTCCGCCCTGACCTTCTGCAGGTCGGTGAGGCTGGCGCTCTGCAGCACCGCGTCGGTGACCTCCTGGTCCAGCAGCAGCAGCGTCCTGACGGTCGGGCCGGGAGGCCGGAACTGGCTCGGCGAGGTCAGCGCGAACGGGGTGACGCTGCGCCAGTGCGGGGTCAGGAACTTCTGGACCACGAAGCCGCCGTTGCCGTCCGGCACCCGCAGCGGCTGCCAGCGGAACGGGTCGTTGACCTGGTCGGGGGTGTTGACCGGCACGTAGCCGCTGGTGTCGGCGTAGCCGCCGGCCTGGTTGGAGCCGTCGTTGGCGCGGAAGGCGAGCACCGCGGCGGCGGCCTGGTTGCCGACCCCCGCCGGGGTCGCCGGGTCGGTCGAGAGGTCGCTGGGGTCGTAGCCGAGGGCGGTCATGAACGAGCTGAAGTCGGCGGCCTTGGCTGGGAACAGGTTGAGCAGCGCCCGGTAGGCGGCGAAGCTGACCGCCGCGCTCTTGTACTCGAGCGTGCGCTCGCCGGCCGGGCGCCGCAGCGACCCGCCGAGGCGGGTGCCGACCGCGGTCGCGTCGTAGGCCGCCCAGGCGTCGTAGATGCTGGTGTGGACGATCGAGAGGGCTCTGGCGGCGATCGTCGGGGGGGTCTTGAGCTGCCGGATCGCCATCAGGCTCTGCTCGCTCCACTTCAGCACGACGTCGTCGTTGGCGCTCGGCCCGTAGGCGTCCAACGGGTACAGCGGCCCCGGCCCGATCGGCAGGGCGGGCAGCGGCAGGTTGACCTGGATGTCGAGGTCGACGTCCGCGGTGGCGGTGGTGATCACGGTGCCGAACAGGGCCGCCACGACGGCGACGACGGCCACGAGCCTGCGGGTCACGGGGGTTGCCCTCCCTCATCCGCGGGCCCTGTCCCATCTCGCCGAGGGGGGGGACGGCGAGGCGGGACAGGGCCCTGCTGCGTGCTCACGGGTACAGAACACGTCGAACCCCAGCAATGCAGCCCCTACCCAGGAATCGGGTGGGCATCCCTCCGCAGAACTCGCCAGATCCGCACCGTAGGTGCGTACGCGCCTACTCCGGCGCCGCCGCCGGGCCGAGCGTGCCGCCGTGGCGGCCCTCGCCGGCGGCGAAGCGGCCGGCGCCCGCCACCGTCTCCCCCGAGGCCAGCGTGGCCAGACCGCGGCGGAACTCGTTGGCCATCGCCTCCGGCTCCGGGAGGCCCCACTGCTCGATCGCGGACAGCCGGTCGTTGCGCAGGCAGGCCTGCGGCAGCGCGGCCAGCTCGACAGCCAGCTCGACAGCGCGCCGCCTGGCCGACCCGTCGGGGACGACCCGGTCGACCAGCCCGATCGCCAGCGCCTCGGCGGCACCGACCGCCCTGCCGGTGAGCAGCAGGTCCATCGCCCGCCCGTGGCCGATCAGCCGCGGCAGACGGACCGTGCCGAGGTCCATCAGGGGCACCCCGAGGCGGCGGCAGAACACCCCGAGCACCGCGCCCTCGGCGGCGACCCGCAGGTCGCACCAGAGCGCCAGCTCCAGCCCGCCGGCGACCGCCGGTCCCTCGATGGCGGCGATCACCGGCTTGGACAGGCGCAGCCGGGTGGGCCCCATCGGGCCGTCGCCGTCCTCGGCGACCCGCGGCGGCTGGCCGGCCGCGATCGCCTTCAGGTCGGCGCCGGCGCAGAAGGCGCCGCCGGCCCCGGTGAGCACCGCCACCGAGGCGGCCTCGTCCCCGTCGAACTCGCGGAACGCGGACGCCAGCGCCGCCGCCGCCGGCCCGTCCACAGCGTTGCGCCGCCCCGGCCGGTCGATGGTGACCACGGTGACCGGCCCCTCCCGCTCCACCCGCACGCCGCCGTCCACGGCCCGCCTCCCTCTCCCTGGGTCCGCACAGCGGCGATCGTAGCGGCAGCGGATGGCGTGGCGGACCGCCCCCCCTGATGCCATCATGCCCAAAAGGAGTCCGCGCATTACCGTGACGGCTGACCTGATCAGCCGCGGGGATCCCGTGGTTTCGGTAATGTGCGGACTCCTTTGACGCCAACCCCGACACCGCAGGAGATGCCGTGAACGACGCGACCGTGCCGCTGGTCGACGTGCGGGCCGCCTACCAGGCCCAACGGGGCGAGCTGGACGCCGCCGTAGCCAGGGTGGTCGAGGGAGGCGGCTTCATCGGCGGGCCGGAGGTGCTCGGCTTCGAGGCGGCCTTCGCCCGTTTCTGCGGGACCAGGCGGGCGGTCGGGGTCGCCTCCGGCACGGCCGCCATCCACCTGGCGCTGGCCGCCCTCGGCGTCGGGCAGGGCGACGAGGTGGTGACCGTGGCGCACACCTTCACGGCCTCCGCCGAGGCGGTGGGCCACGCCGGCGCCCGGCCGCGGTTCGTGGACGTGGACGAGGCCACCGGCGGGATGCACCCCAAGGCGCTGGCCGGCGTGGTCGCCGGCGCGGCCGCGGTGCTCCCGGTCCACCTGTACGGGCTGCCGGCCGACATGCCGGCGATCCTGGCGGTGGCCAGCGAGGCCGGCGTGGCGGTGGTCGAGGACGCCGCGCAGGCGCACGGGGCGACCGTCACGCTGGCCCCTGGCGAGCCGCCGCGGCGGGCCGGGTCGTTGGGCCGGCTGGCCGCGTTCAGCTTCTACCCGGGCAAGAACCTGGGCGCGTTCGGCGACGCCGGCGCGGTCACCACCGACGACGACGGCCTCGCCGACCGGGTGGAGCGGCTGCGCGACCACGGCAGGCAGTCGAAGTACGAGCACGCCGAGGCGGGCTGGGGCGAGCGCCTCGACGCCCTCCAGGCGGCGGTGCTGCACGTCAAGCTCGCCCGCCTGGAGGCGGGCAATGCCGCCCGCCGGCGGCTCGCCGCGCGCTACTCGGAGGCGCTGGCCGGCGTTGGCGACCTGGTGACGCCGGCGGCGGTGGAGGGGCGCAGCAGCGTCTGGCACCTCTACGTGGTCCGCACCGGCCAGCGGGACGGGCTGCTCGACCACTGCAGGGCGGCCGGGATCGAGGCGGGCGTGCACTACCCGATCCCGCTGCATCTGCAGCCGGCGTGGCGGCACCTCGGCTACGCCCGCGGCGACCTGCCTGCCACCGAGGCGTGGGCGGCCGAGTGCCTGTCGCTGCCCCTGTACCCGGAGCTGAGCGACGACCGGCAGGACCGGGTGATCGCCGCCGTCCGCGACTGGTTCGGCGCACGCTGACCAGGTGGCGTGGGCCGCACGCCCCGCGCCGTGCGGCCCACGCGCCTGTTCCGATCAGCGGCCGGGCGCGATCAGCGCGACCGTCCGGCCGCCGCCGCTGAGCTCGGCGTCACCTCCTTTCCCGCAGGTGGGAGCGGGCCGCGCCGGCCCGCAGGAGCAGCGCACCCGCCGCCAGCAGCGCCATCGCCGCGACCCCGAGCAGGTCGCTGGCGCCGCCGGTGAACGGCAGGGTGCCCGCCTGTGCGCCGGCGACGGCGGGGCGGAGCGGAGCGAACGCCACGCTGGAGCCGGCCGAGCCGGTCAGGCCGGCCAGGCCGGGGACGAGCCCGGCCGGGCCGGTGCCGGTCTGCCCCGGCCCTGGTGCCGGCGACGGGGCCGGCGATGGTGATGGTGACGGTGACGGGGTGGGTGACGGTGAGGGCGACGGCGTGGCGCCGCCGGTGTCCTCGTCGCAGCTCGCCGAGGCGCCGCCGAGCAGGCCGACGCCGTTACCGCAGACCGCGAACGGGGTGAACGCCGAGCTGCCGGCGACGCTGGCGCGCGCCAGGTTGCTGGCGCCGGTGCCGTCCGGCAGGCCGTCACCGCTGCTGGCGGTCGCGCCGGCCGACCCGGTCGAGGCACCCGCCGAGCCGGTCGACGACTGGCCACCGGAGCCGGCCTGGCCGCCGCAGCTGGCCGAGGCGTCGCCGAAGGCGCCGACGCCGTTGCCGCAGACGTTCACCGGTGCCGACGCCGAGACCGGGCCGGCGTCCGCCTCCGCCTGGTTGCCGGAGGCGAGCTCGCCGGACTCGACCACGCCGATCCCGGCGACGCCGGGCACCTGCTCGGACGGCTCCGGCGGCTCGACTGCCGGCGCTTCCGGCGCCGGCAGCAGGTCGACCAGGCCGGGCAGGACGGCCAGGGCCGGGGTGAGGCTGCCGACCGCCTCGGCGAGCCCGCCGACGGTCGGCAGGACGCCGGAGCGCGGTGGCGGGGTGTCGTCGGAGGCCGGCGGGGTGTCGGAGGCCGGCGTCAGGGACGCCACCGTCGACGCCAGGTCGTCGGCCAGGTCGAAGGAGCCCGACTGCAGCAGGCCGATGCCGGCGAGGCGAGACTCCAGGCGGCGCAGCCGCAGGTCGAGCAGGCGTTCCAGGCGGTCCGCCAGCGCGGCCCTGGCGTCCGCCTGGGCGTCGGGGCTGCTGTCCGTGGCCGCCGCGGCCGCGGCCTCGGCGACGCGGTTGCGTGAGGTGAGGTCCAGCCGGGCCGACAGCGCCGCCCGCGGCCGGCTCGACCGCCTCGCGGCCGCGACCTCGGCCGATGCCAGGCCAGCCACCCGGCCGCGGACACCGACGCTACGGTCGCCCGCCTGCGCGCCGGCGCTGCTGCCGTCGCCGTCCGAGCCGCCCTGACCGCCGCAGCGGCCAAGCAGGCCGGACAGCACGGTGCCGCCGCCGCAGACGCGCACCCCGATTCGGCCGTCGCCGGCCCCCGCCGACACCTCGGCGGATGCCGGCTCGGCGCTGGCGGCGCCGCTGCCGAGGACCAGCAGGCCCCCGCCGAGCACGGCCGCGCCGATCACGCGTTTGATCCACGAGTTCACTCGTTCTCTCCTTCCGAGCGGGGTTCGAGGACGTGCGAGACGTCGCTCGAGCCCGCTAGGCAGGCGAGACGAGTGGCAGGTAGGAGCGGAAGATGGTGGCGTAGCGCTCGGCCACGGCGCAGCCGCGGCGGCGCAGGCCGAGGAGCAGCAGCACGCCGGCGATTGCCGCCAGGCCTGGGCCGGCGGCCGACGACGCCGATGGCAGGTCCGGCGGAGAGAGCGGGACCTCGGCGGACGCCGGCGTCCCCGGCAGCACGGCGAGGCCGGCGGCCAGCCCGGGCGGGACCTGGGCGGACGCCGCCGGCCCCGCGGGCGCGCCGGGGCGGCCGTCCGCCAGCCCGGCAAGGGCGGCCGCGAGCCCATCCGGCCGGCCGGGGCCGGCCGGGGCTGCGGAGCGGCCGCCGGCCGGGCCGGCCGGGGACGGCGCGGGCGCGATGCCTGGCGGTAGCAGGCCACCAGGCAGCACCGGAGGAACCAGGCCCCCGATCGGCCCGACGATCGGGTCGACCAGGGGGCCGGTGGCGCCGACCAGCGGCGCCAGGGCGGCCGTCAATGGGCCGGCTCCCTCCGTGAGCCGGCCGACCGCCACCACGAGGGGGGTCGCCGGGCCGGTGGCGACGCGCCCGAGCCGCTCCAGAGGCTCGGCCACCGGCGCCACCACGCGCGCCCCGGTCCCGGCGACCCGGCCGTTGGGCCGGGCGGCAACCTCGGCGACCCGGCCGACCGGCCCGGCGGCGGCCTCCGCGACCCGGCCGACCGGCCCGGCGGCGGCGACCGCCGCACGGGAGAGCGGCCTGGTCACGGGCGCAACCCGCCGTGCCGGGGAGGTCGTCGCCGGCGCCGCCCGCCTGATCGCAGCGCCGGCCGCCCGGACCGCGGACCGGCGTTTCGGCGCAACGGTCCGGGCGGCACCGGCGCCTTGGCCGGCGACGGCGGCCACCGGCTCGGTGGCCGCCCGCAGGGTCCCGCCGACCTGGTCGAGCAGCCCACGGCGCTCGGCCGCCCCGGCGGGCCGCGACGACAGGAGCAGCAGCAGCCCCCCGGCGAACAGGAGCAGGAGGAGGCGCAGCAGCAGCCGGCGCCCGGCGGGCGCCGGTCCGGCGTGGTGCACCTTCTCCACGTCGACCTCCAACGGAAGTTTAGCCACTCTCCGTGGCAAGCACCACGATGAGTGGTCAGTCCTCCCCTGTATCGGGCCGACCCAGCGATCGCTGAAGGCCCCCAGGGTGGTCTGCGTGACCCCGCGCTTGGCATGATGCGACCATGCGGACATGTGGCAGGCGGCTGTGAGCCAGGCGAGGGAGCCCCTCGTCTCGCTGGTGGTGCCCGCCCACAACGAGGCATCCACCGTCCCGGCCTTCGTCGAGAAGACGGCCAAGGCCTTCGCCGACCTGGGCCGGGCGTGGGAGCTGGTCTACGTCGACGACGGCTCCACCGACGGCACCGCGGCCGCGGTCGAGGCGGTCGCCGCCCGCGAGCCGCGGGTGCGCCTGGTGCGGCAGCGGCGCCGGCTGGGGCTCACCGAGGCCCTCAACCGCGGCTTCCGGGAGGCGCGCGGCGACACCATCGTCTTCCTGCCCGCCGACCTGGAGTCCGACCCGGAGGTCGACGTGCCGTTGCTGCTCGGCAAGCTCGACCAGGGCTACGACGTCGTCTCCGGCTGGCGGCAGGGCCGCAGGGACGGCAAGCGGATGGCCAGCTGGGTGGCCAACGCCGCCTGCCGGCTGCTGTTCGGCCTCGAGGTCCACGACCT
>DASYRU010000276.1:0-2305 GCA_036004165.1 Actinomycetota bacterium | reverse complement strand
TGGCGGCGTCGTCGCTGCGGACGCCGAGGCCGGAGCAGCCGGCCGCCGCCAGCGCGGCGGCAAGGCAGAGGGCGGGAAGCAGACGGCGCACGGACGACCTCGCGTTCACGACTCGACGACAACAATGGACAAGCATACCGGGAGCAGCCGGAAAGGTCCGACCACCGGGAATCGCCGCCACCTCCGGACGGCTGCAGGCTCGAGGGCCCGCTACGACATCGTCCGCGTCGGCGAGGACCGTCAGCCGGCGCGGCGCAGGTCCCGCCGGTCCGTGGCTGCGAGGTCCGGGCCGGCCGGGGCGTCGAGCACGCCGGTGAGCAGCTCGGACAACCAGACCGGCAGGTTCGCCCCGGCGGGCGGGAGCGGCACCAGCAGGGTCTGCTCCGGCTGCTTCCAGATGGCACCGGGGTAGAGGCGGTCCAGGCGGACCTGCCTGGACTGCGGGAGGTCGACGACCGGGGTCAGGCGGGCCCGCCCGCCGAAGCAGACGACCTCGGCGAGGCCGGCGGCGGCCGCCTGGGCGCGCACCCCGGCCAGCACCAGCAGGTTGCGGACCGGCGGGGGCGGCGGGCCGTAGCGGTCGACGAGCTCCGCCGCCAGCGCCTCGACCTCGGCGACCTCCCTGGCGCCGCCGAGGCGCCGGTAGGCCTCCAGCCGCAGCCGCTCGCGGGGCACGTAGGCGGCGGGCAGGTGGGCGTCGACCGGCACCTCCAGCTTCAGCTCCTTCGGCTGCTCCAGCGGACGGCCGCGCAGCTCGCCCACCGCCTCGGCCAGCAGCTGCATGTACATGTCGTAGCCGACCAGGGCGACGTGCCCGGACTGGTCGGCGCCGAGCAGGTTGCCGGCGCCGCGGATCTCCAGGTCCTTCATGGCGATCGCCCGGCCGGAGCCCAGGTCCTGGTGGGTGGCGACGGTCGCCAGCCGCTGGTGGGAGGTCTCGGTGATCGACCGCTCCGCCGGGTAGAACAGGTAGGCGTAGGCGCGTTCGCGGGAGCGCCCGACCCGTCCCCTGAGCTGGTAGAGCTGGGCGAGGCCGAGGGCGTCGGCGCGGTCGACGATCAGGGTGTTGGCGGTCGGGATGTCGATCCCGGACTCGATGATGGTGGTGCAGACCAGCACGTCGTAGGCCTTGTCCCAGAAGTCGAGCATGACCCGCTCGAGATGCTCCTCGGTCATCTGCCCGTGGGCGATGCCGACCCGTGCTTCCGGCACCAGCTGGCGCACCCGCAGGGCCACCCGGTCGATCGAGTCGACCCGGTTGTGGACCAGGAACGTCTGCCCCTCGCGGAGCATCTCCCGCCGGATGGCGTTGGCCACGGTCGCCTCGTCGTAGGCGCCGACGAAGGTGAGCACCGGGTGGCGCTCCTCCGGCGGGGTCTCCATCACCGACATGTCGCGGATGCCGGAGATCGCCATCTCCATGGTCCGCGGGATCGGGGTGGCGGTCAGGGTGAGCACGTCGACCTCGGTGCGCAGCTGCTTCAGGTGCTCCTTGTGCCCGACCCCGAAGCGGTGCTCCTCGTCGACCACCACCAGGCCGAGGTCGGCCCACTTGGCGTCGGCCGACAGCAGCCGGTGGGTGCCGATGACCACGTCGATGCTGCCGTCGGCCATGCCCGCGACGACTTCCTCCTGCTCCTTGTGGGACTGGAAGCGCGACAGCACCGCCACTCTGACCGGGAAGGGGGCGAACCGCTCGGTGAAGGTGGCGAGGTGCTGCTGGGCGAGCAGGGTGGTCGGCACCAGCACGGCCGCCTGCTTGCCGTCCATGACCGCCTTGAAGGCGGCGCGGACGGCCACCTCGGTCTTGCCGTAGCCGACGTCGCCGCACAGCAGGCGGTCCATCGGGACCGGCTGCTCCATGGCGGCCTTGACCTCCTCGATGGCGGTGAGCTGACCGGGGGTCTCGGTGTAGGGGAAGGCGTCCTCCAGCTCCCGCTGCCAGGGGGTGTCGGGCGCGAAGGCGTGGCCCGGTGAGGCCATCCTGGCCGAGTAGAGCCGGACCAGCTCGGCGGCCATCTCGCGGACCTTGCGGCGGACCCTGGCCTTCTGGCGGTCCCAGTCGCGGCTGCCGAGCCGCGACAGCTTGGGCGCCTCCCCGCCGACGTAGCGGCTGATGAGCTCCACCTGCTCGCTGGGCAGGTAGAGCCGGTCGCCCTGGTCGTAGGCGAGCACCAGGTAGTCGCGCTCGGCCCCGCCGACGCTGCGCTGCTCCATGCCGATGTAGCGGCCGATGCCGTGGACCGCGTGCACCACGATGTCGCCCGGCTGCAGCTCCTCGACGGCGACCTGGCCGCCGGCCTGC
>DASYRU010000275.1:0-3064 GCA_036004165.1 Actinomycetota bacterium | reverse complement strand
CCAAGGGGCGATCGACGTCCTTGGACGAGTGCTGCGCGTGGGGAGGCGCGTCGCGTTCGCCGAGGCGCACGCTCGCGACGCGAACGGTGCGCTCGTCGGTCACGCGACGACGTCGATCGCGGTCAGTCGCTAAGTGCCGGTTGGGACTCGTCGCATGATGGATCCTCCCCCTGGGTTGCGACGTGGTGTCGAGGCGGAGCATCCGCCGGCAAGGTCACGACATCGGCGCCATACCGGTATCGGCGCGACCATCCCTTTGATCTTGTTCCGGTCACGGCACCGAACCCGGGCCGGGTCCGCGGCGGTGGCGGCTTGCCGGGGTGGGCGGCGATCTGGAAGCCTTCGTGACCGTCTGCCGCAACCATCAGGAGCCGTCGACCGTGGCCGTCGCCACCTCCTCCACCCGCCCCGCCAGCCAGGCCGCCCCCGCCCTGCGCGGGGCGGTGCTCTGCCTGTTCGTCGCCTCCGGCGCCGCCGGGCTGGTCTACCAGGTGGTCTGGTCGCGGGAGCTGGTGCTGGTGTTCGGCAACACCACCCAGGCGGTGGCGACGATCGTGACCGCCTTCATGGCAGGGCTGGGGTTCGGCAGCCTTGCCGGCGGGCGGCTGGCCGACACCAGCGCCCGGCCGCTGCGCCTGTACGGCACGGTGGAGCTGGCCGTGGCCGGGCTGGCCGCCCTGCTGCCGTTGGCGTTCGAGGGGCTGGCCGAGCTCTACCGGGGGGTATGGCCGAGCCTGGTCGAGCACCCGGCCCAGCTCACCGCGGTGCGCTTCGCGCTTGCCCTTGCCGCGGTCGCTCCGGCCACCTTCCTGATGGGGATGACCCTCCCGCTGCTCACCCGCTACCTGGTCCGCACCCTCGACGAGGCCGGCGCGCGGCTCGGCGAGCTGTACGCCGCCAACACGGTCGGCGCGATGGGCGGCACCCTGCTCGGCGGCTTCGTCCTCATCGAGCTGCTCGGCCTGCGCCGCACCAGCTACGTCGCCGTCGGCCTGAACCTGCTGGCGGGCACCGGCGCCATGCTGCTGTCGCGACGGTGGGAGGCCGGGGCGGCGGCCAGGGCGGAACGGCCGCCGCGGCCCAGACCTCCCCGCTCGTTCCTGCCGCGACGCCGGGTGGTGCTCGCCGCCACCTTCGTCTCCGGGTTCGTCGCCCTTGCGCTCGAGGTCCTCTGGACCCGCATGCTCTCCGAAGGCACCGGCTCCAGCATCTACGTCTTCTCCACCATCCTGGCGATCTTCCTGTTCGGCATCGCCGTCGGCAGCGCCGCCTACCGGCGCTGGTCCCGGCCGGAGGGCGAGCGGCTGGGGCTGCTCGGCCTCTGCCTCGCCGGGGTCGGCGTCCTCGCCCAGGCGACGGTGGTCCTCGGCAGCGGGATCGTCGGCGAGGTGCCGTTCTTCTTTCGCACCGTGGTCGTGCTGCTGCCCGCGACGATCCTGATGGGCTATGCGTTCCCGCTGGCCGGACGGCTGGCGACCCCGTCGGCGGCGGCGGCGGGGGGCAGCGTCGGCCTGCTGTATGCGGCCAACACCGCCGGGGCCATCCTGGGCTCGTTCGGCGCCGCGTTCGTGCTGGCCGGGACGCTCGGGACCAACGGCTCGGTGCTGCTGCTCGGCGGGCTGAACCTGCTGGTCGGGGCGGCGCTGTTCGCGGCCGAGCCGGTCGGGCGGGTGCGAACGGCCCGGCTGGCCGGCGCCGGCCTGGCCGGCCTTGCCGTCCTGGGGCTGGTCGCCTCCTCCCTTGACCTGCCGGTCACCCGGACCCGGACCGAGAACCTGCTGCGCGAGACGGGGCTGCCGGTGACCCACGCCGAGGACGAGCTGGCCACCGTCGACACCGTCGGCGGCCCGCCAGGCGGCCGGCGGCTGCTGGTCGGCGGCGTGGGGATGACCTCGCTGACGATCGACACCAAGCTGATGGGCTACCTGTCGAAGGCGTTCCGGCCGGACGCGCGTGACTTCCTGGTGATCTGCTTCGGCATGGGCAGCACCTGGCGTTCCGGGCTGGAGCTGGGGATGCGGACCGACGCGGTCGAGCTGTCGCCCACCGTGCCCAGCCGCATGCCGGTGTTCTTCCCCGACGCCGACCGGTTCCTGCGGCACCCCGACGGCCGGGTGGTCGTCAGCGACGGCCGCAACTACGTGCGGCTCTCTCGTGAGCGCTACGACCTGGTCGCGGTCGACCCGGCACCGCCGGTCGAGAGCGCCGGCTCGGTGGTGCTCTACACCCGCGAGTTCCTCACCGAGGGCAAGGCCCGGCTGCGGCCGGGTGGGGTGTTCATGCTGTGGATGCCGTACGCCCTGCCGCTCGACGACTTCAAGGAGCACGTGCGGACCTTCGCCGGCGTCTTCGGCCACGTGCGCCTGCTGCTGTCGCCCGGCCGGCACGGGGTGTTCATGTTCGGCTCGGACGCGCCGCTGGAGCTGACCGACGCGGCCGTCCGCCGGGTCCTCGGTTCCGAGAGCGCCGTCCGCGACCTGAACGACGTGCCCGACCACCCGCCGACCGACGCCGACGGCTGGGTCGGGGTCGTCAGGCGGGCCGAGTGGCTGTCCGACGAGCAGCTGCGCAGGTTCGTTGGATCCGGCCCCGAGATCACCGACGACCGGCCCCGCTCCGAGTACTTCTTCTGGCGCCGGACCTTCATGCGGCACAAGGACTACATCAGCGAGGCGATGCTGCGGCCGCTGGCCGCCTCCGCCCAGCCGTAGCGCGCCGGGATCACGACGCCAGCCCGGGACCAAGCGTGGCGGCGGCGTAGAGCCCGAACCCGACCGCGAGCAGGACCGCGGCCGCTCTGGCAGGTCTCGGGACGGCCTGCCAGGGGCCCTCGAACCGCCGCGCCAGGGCGACGCAGCCCGCCAGCACCGCGGCGTAGACGGGGAACCAGGCCAGCCGGTCCAGCAGCCAGGCCGGACCGTCCGGGGCGTCGTGCAGGCCAGGCACGCCCGTCGGGACGAGGGCGAGCGTCACACCCGACAGGGTCAGCGACGCGATCTGGTGCCAGCAGAAGATCGTCATCGCGCTGAGGTTGGCGAGCGCGACCGCGGCCCACAGACCAGGC
>DASYRU010000274.1:0-6476 GCA_036004165.1 Actinomycetota bacterium | reverse complement strand
CCCGGGGCCGGCCGGGCGGCGCGCTCAGGCGGCGTCGCCGGTGTCGGGGCGCGGCTGCTGGCCGGCGGCGGGAGCCGCGCAGGAGCAGCACGCCCAGTGGCTGCTCGGCAGCAGCGGGCAGCGCTCGGCCGCCGCGACCGGCCGGCTGCAGAACACGCAGCTGACCGGCGCGGCGCCGGGAAGGGCTCGTGGTTCGCTCATGGGTCCGGATCGTCCTCGTGGCCGCTCACGTTCGAATAACGTTCGTCGCGGCGGCCCGTTCGGATGGGTCGCGCCGCTGGCTCCCGCCGGGACCGGGTTAGGATGCTCTGGAACCTGCCAGAGGAGCCGAGTTGTCCCCGACGCCGCAGCCGCGAGCGACCGCCGTCTCGGTGGTGGTCGTCAGCTACCAGAGCGAAGCCGACCTGGCCATGTGCCTCGGGTCGCTGGAGCGGGCAGCCGGGCAGCACCCGCTCGAGGTGGTGGTGGTCGACAACGCCTCCAGTGACGGCAGCGTCGAGATCGCCCGCGGCTACGGCGTCAAGGTGATCGAGAACGCCAGCAACGAGGGCCTGCCGAAGGCCGTCAACGCCGGCGTGGCCGCCACCGCGGCGCCATGGCTGCTGTTCGCCAACCCCGACACCTGGCTGTCGCCCGGGTCGCTGGCGCGGCTGCTGGCCACCGCGGCCCGCGACCAGCGCATCGGCTGCGTCGGCCCGCACCTGGCCTACCCTGACGGCTCCGACTACCCCACCGGGCGTCGCTTCCCGTCGTTGCTGATGGGCGCCGCCCACGCGGCGCTCGGCGCGGTGTGGCCGGGCAACCCGGCGACCCGCAGCTACCACATGGCCGGCGTGGACCGCAGCCAGCCGCTGGAGGTCGACTGGGTGTCGGGGGCCTGCATGCTGGTGCGGCGCTCGGCGTTCGAGGCGGTCGGCGGGTTCGACCCCGGCTACTTCATGTACTTCGAGGACATCGACCTCTGCCTGCGGCTGGCGCGGCTCGGCTGGGAGGTGGTGTTCGACCCGTCCGCCGAGGTCAAGCACGTCGTCGGCGGGTCCACCCGCAGCGCTCCCTACCGCAAGGTCGTCAACCACCACCGCAGCGCCCTGCGCTTCTACCGCCGCCGCTACGCCCGCGACCCGAGGCTGGTCCTGCTCCCGGTGGTGGCCGCCTTCCTGGCCGTCCGCGCGCTGCTGTCGTTCGGCCGCGTGGCCCTCACCCAGCGGCGCGAGCGGCGCACCGCCGCCGGGTAGCGGGGCGGCTCCTCCCGGCGGCGCAGCAGCTCCCGCGTGCGGCGCCGCCGCCTACGCCCCCGGCCGCAGGCGCCAGCGGCGGCATGCCACGACGGGCGTAGCGCCAGAGCCGCCCGGGGACCGACGACGGCGCGCCCCCTCGGGGCCACCATCGAGGGTGCAAGCACAACCGTCGACCGAAGACCCGGAGGTTCCCGTGAGCCAGGCATATGCAGACACCATCCCCGCCACCCGACCCAGAGACGGCCTGGTCCCCGTCGACGTCGACGCCGCGGTGGACGGGGCCAGGATGCTGGTCGCTCTGCACGAGCGTGTCGAGCGCCAGTTCGACGCCTACGAGACCGCCGAAGGCAGCCCCCACGCACGGTGGCAGGCGCTCGGCGCCATCACCAGGGCCCTGGCCACTCACGTCGCCGTCGAGGACGAGCTGCTGTACCCGGCCGTGCGCGCCCACACCGGCCGCAACGACACCGAGATCGACCGGCAGCTGCAGCAGGACCACCTGCTCGACCTGCTGCTGGTCGAGCTGGGCGGCATGGTCCCGGAGGAGCGCGGCTTCGACGCCAAGGTGCAGGTGCTGATGCAGGTGTTCCGTCAGCACGCCCGCGATGCCGAGTCGCTGCTGGTCCCGGAGCTGCGCCGGCGGCTGGACCCGGCCGAGCGCGAGGTGCTCGGCCGCCGGCTGCTCGAGCGGGTCGGCCAGCTCGAGGGCCGGCCCCGGCGGGGGTGGTGAGCATGCGGACCGCCGCCCTGCGGCTCGTCCTGCCCCTGCTCGCCGCCGCCCTGCTGGCCGCCTGCTCGGCGGACCGCGTGGACCCCGCCGACGCCACCCCGGTCAAGGCCAGCGAGGTGGTCGCCGAGGACAACCGCTTCGCCCCGGTGGCCGTGGAGGTCCCCGCCGGCACCACCGTGACCTGGAAGTTCGAGGACGGCGGCACACCGCACGACGTCACCGGCGAGGGCTGGAAGTCCGGCAAGCCCCAGAGCGAGGGCAGCTTCACCCACACCTTCGACCAGCCGGGCACCTACGGGTATCGCTGCACCCTGCACGGCGGCATGGACGGCCGGGTGGTCGTTGTCGGCGGCTGATCCCAGCCGGCGCAGCGCCGCCGTGTTCCGCAAGAGTTCACCCGCCGTGCGTGGACGGTCTGCATGGCGGCCGGGATACTCGGCCCCTGCGAGCAGGAGCAGCACGCGGCGCTGCTGGCCGTCCAGCGGTACTGGACCACCTGAGCGGCGCGCCCAGCGCCCCCGAGAGGGTGCTCCCTTCCGAACGGGCGTCCAGGATGGGGCAAGGGATCAGCCAGACACCGAGTTCGAGGAGATGGTCGTGTGGAGGCGGAGCGAGGGTTCCCGGAGCTTCGGCAGGTGGTGCTGGACTGCACCGACGCGCGGGTGCTGGCGGAGTTCTACCGTCGGCTGCTGGGCTTGCGGTACCGGCCCGGGGATGAGCCGCCGGCCACCGGCGAGCCGGACACCGCGGGGCAGGACTGGTTGGTGCTGCAGGAGGCCGCAGGAAGCGCCCGGGTGGCGTTCCAGCAGGTGGCTGCGCTGCCGAAGGTGACCTGGCCGGAGGGGCCGGTCCCACAGCAGTTGCATCTGGACTTGACGGTGCCGACGACAGCGCAACTCGACGTCCAGCACGAGCGGGCCCTGGCCCTCGGCGCCCGGTTGCTCCAGGACCGCTCCGACGATCCCGAGGAGCCGCTGCGTGTCTACGCCGACCCGGCAGGACACCCGTTCTGTGTCTTCGTGGTCAACTCGGCCGCAGTCTGACGCTCGAGAACCTGCTATAGTCGAACACACGTTCGACTGGAGGTGCTCGATGTCCGTCGACGCCGACCACCAGGTCATCGACAGCCCGGAGGCGCTCTTCCGCCACCTGTACGAGGACCACCAGGTCGAGGAGGTCCGCGATCTTGACCCGCTGGCCGCGCCGCTGCACTTCTGGCTGCGCCGGCATGCCGAGCTGGAGCGCGACGAGCGGGCGGCCGCGGCCGCCGGGCAGCCGCGGCCGCCGGCGGCGACCGGGCAGGACCAGGGTGGTCGGCCGGCGCCACCAGGCCAGCATGCGCCCGGCGCGGCCGGGCGGGAGGGCCGCCGCCCGGCCGCCTTCGCCGACCCGTTGGTCGAGGCGCTCGCCCGCGCGCTGATCGGACGCGGCCACGACGAGGCGGCGGTGCGCGGCGCCATCCGCGCCCACGCGACCCGGGACGGGACGCGGGCCGGCGAGGCGGCGGTCCGGGCCGACCTCGTCGAGCCGATGCTGCGGGCGGCCGCCGAGCGGCTGCTCGGCACCCGACGGCCGGATCCCGCCGGGGCACCCCCGCCTGACCGGGCCGACGGGACGCCGCCGCCCGACCGGGCCGACGGGGCGCCGCCGCCTGACCGGGCCGACGGGGCGCCGCCGCCCGACCGGGCCGAGCGGGAGCGGCCGGAGGCCGCCTGGGCGGGGCTGTGGGCGGACCTCGCCGGCGGCGGGGCCGGCCGCCGGGCGGAAGCCGCCGCCGCCGGGCCGCAGGACGACCTCATGGCGGTCGCCGACGCGGTGCAGCGGCCACGCGCCCGGCCGGCGCGCGGCCGCGGGGACGCGGGCGGTCAGTCGCGGTAGAGCGCCTCGATGCGCTCGGCGTACTTGGCGTGGACGATGCGCCGGCGCAGCTTCAGCGTGGGGGTCAGCTCCTCGCTCTCGGCCGTCCACTCGACCGGCAGTACCTCGAACCGCTTGACCTGCTCGACCCTTGCCAGACGCTGGTTGGCGGCGTCGACGGCCCCCTGCACCTCCTGGAGCACCTGGTCGTGACCGCTCAGGTCGGCGAGGCTGGCCTGCTCGACGCCATGGCGGGCGGCCCAGCCGGGGGCGACCTCGTGGTCGAGCGCGATCAGGGCGACCACGTACGGCCGGTTGTCGCCGAACGCCAGGGCCTGGCCGATCAGCGGGTGCTCCTTGAGCAGGTTCTCGATGTTGGCCGGCGACACGTTCTTGCCGCTGGAGGTGATGATCAGCTCCTTCTTGCGGTCCACGATGCGCAGGTAGCCGTCGGCGTCCATGGCCCCCACGTCGCCGGTGCGCAGCCAGCCGTCGGCGTCGATCAGCGCGGCGGTCGCCTCCTGCTGCTTGAAGTAGCCGGGGGTGTTGACCGGCCCGCGCACCAGCACCTCCCCGTCGTCGGCCAGCCGCACCTCCACGCCGGCCAGCGCCGGGCCGACGGTGCCGATCTTGATCCGGTCGGGCGGGTTGCCGGTGGCGACCCCGGTCGTCTCGGTCATGCCGTAGACCTCCACCAGCGGCAGGCCGATCGCCGCGAAGAACTCGGCGACGTCGACCGGCAGCGGCGAGGCGGCGCTGGAGGTGAACTTGCAGCGGTCCAGCCCGATGGCCGCCCTGATCTTGGCCAGCACCAGCCGGTCCAGGGCGGCGTGCCTGACCCGCAGCCCGAGCGGCAGCCGCTCACCCCGCTGGCGGCGGCGCACGACCTCCAGGCCCGTCTCGACGGCGGACTGGGCGATCCGGCGCCTGCGCGGGTTCTCCTCGGCGGCCAGCTTGGCGATGATGCCGGCCCGCACCTTCTCCCACACCCGGGGCACGCCGAAGAAGAGGGTCGGCCTGGCCTGGCGCACGTACTCGACCGCCTGCAGCGGGTCGGGGCAGAACCAGACGTGCGAGCGCTCCATCAGGGGAAGGTAGATCGACAGCACCCGCTCGGCGATGTGGGCCAGCGGCAGGTAGGAGACGGAGATGACGTCGCCGGTCACGTTGCGCATGCGGGAGAGCGCGGTGCACTGGTACAGCAGGTTGTGGTGGGTCAGCAGCACGCCCTTCGGCGGGCCGGTCGTGCCGGAGGTGTACAGCAGCGTGGCCGCGTCCTCCGGTCCCACGCGGCCGCGCAGCTCCTCGAAGCCGGCGCGGCCGGCGGCCAGCGCCTCCCTGCCCCGCTGGACCAGCTCGTCCCAGGTGAGCACCCCCTCCTTGCCGCTCTCGTCGTCGGCGCCCTCGACGACCACCAGGTGCCGCAGCGCCGGGAGCCCCTCGCGGAGCTCCTGCCAGCGCTTGAGCATGCCGCGGTCCTCGAGGATCGCGACCTTCGCCTCGCAGTGGCCGGCGCAGTAGGCGATCTGCTCAGGGGCGAGGGTGAAGTAGAAGGTCGAGGGGGTCGCACCGGCGTGGACGGCGGCCTGGTCGGCGATCACGTGCTCCGGCCGGTTGCTGGCCATGATGGCCACGAAGTCGCCACGGCCGACGCCGAGGCTGGCCAGCCCCATGGCCACCTCGGCCACCCGGTCGCGGTACTCCCGCCAGCCGAGCGTCCTCCAGGCCCCGTCGCTCCTCCACGACAGCGCAGGCTGCTCGCCGTGCCCGGCCGCGTGGTCGGCCAGCAGGTCGCACAGGGTGCGCCCCTCGATCTCCCGCTCGATCTGCTGGCGCTCGCGCCCGATCGCGTCGTCGCTCATGGGACCCACCCCTCGGCTCCGGGGACGCTGCTCGATCGCGAGCATAGGCAGTGGGCCGGGGCCGGTAAAGGGAGCGAGGGCCGTGAGCGACTCGTTGGCGGCGCCCGGCAGGCTGGCCGCGACCGATCCCGACCGTCGGAGGTGGCCATGGGGCGGACCCCGCACGCCGGGGAGCGCTTCAGGGCGGCCCTCGGCTGCGCCCGCCGCGGCATCCCGGTGCTGCCGCTCCACCATCCGGTGATCAGCGGCCCGCCGACCAGGATCGGCTGCTCCTGCGAGGAGCCGGCCTGCCTCCAGGTCGGCGCCCACCCCATTCCCCAGCACGGCGTCGAGGACGCCACCACCGACCCGCTCCGGATCGCCTGGTGGTGGCGGCGCTTCCCCGAGGCCAACCTCGGGCTGGCCACCGGCTACGGCTTCGACGCGCTGGTGGTGCACGGCTCCGAGGGCGACAGCGCCCGCTGGCTGCTGGTCGCCGAGGCGCTGCGGGCCTCCGGTCCGCTGGTTCGGACCGGCGGCGACGGCTGGCACTTCTATTTCGCCCCGACCGGCCTGGCCAGCCATCGCCCGCTGGGGCTGGCCAGGATCGAATGGCTCGGGGTGGGTGCATGGGTGGCCGCGCCGCCGAGCCGGCACGCCAGCGGCGCCGTCGCCGCGTGGGTCCGCGACCTCGACGTGCCGCTGCCGGCGGCGCCCGCCGCCATCCGCGCCCGCCTGGACCTACCCGGCCCCTCCTTCCCCTGGGCCGGACCGGAGGGGTCCGGGCCGGAGGGGTCCGGGGAACCCCGG
>DASYRU010000273.1:0-2468 GCA_036004165.1 Actinomycetota bacterium | reverse complement strand
GGGCAGCGCGACCCCCGCCGCGGCCGCCACCGGGACCGCCAGCGCCGGCCTGCGAGGCAGGAGCCGGGGGAGGAAGCCGGCGGGGACCAGGGCGGCGACCGCGGCGCTGATGGTCACCCCGAGCACCAGGAACGGCATGGCCTGCACGGCGATCGCCACGAACACGGTCGCCCAGTGGGCGACCGCCGGCCGGTCCAGCAGCCGCTCCAGGAACGGGCGCAGCAGCGCGGCCGCCACCACCACCAGGGCGACCGCGGCGACGCCGGCGTCGACCGGGAGGGCGCGGCGACGGTCCCGCCGGCCAGGGAGCGCGCCGCTGGTGGAAATTGCCCGGTTCACACCTCTGAGCACGCTTCTCCCGGACACGCACTGGTAACCGTCGCTTGTTTCGGATATGTAACCATACGGCGTTCGTAGGCCGGGACGGGCCAGAGCGGGAGGGCGGGATGAAGCGGAGCTCACTGCGGAGCTGGGCGGGTCAACTGGTGGTGGCGGCGGTCGCGGTCGGCGTGGTCCTGGCCGCGCCCCTGGCGGCGCCGAAGCAGGCGAGCACGGACGCGGTGGTGATCTCCGGTGCCCGCTCGCTCTCCGACCAGGTCCTGGTGAGCTACGGCTCGCTGGACAAGCGCCGCACCACCGACGTGCACCTGCTGGCCTTCAACGACCTGCACGGCAACCTGGAGGCGGCCGGGCTGAACCTCTACGGCAAGTTCGCCGGCGGCGCCGCCTATCTGGCCAAGGCGGTCAAGGACCGCCAGGCCCTGTACCGCAACCGGCAGGCGACCATCCTGGCCGGCGACAACATCGGCGCCAGCCCGCTGGCCAACGGCCTGTTCTTCGAGGAGCCCATCACCATCGCCAGCAACCTGATGAAGGTCGACTTCGCCTCGGTCGGCAACCACGAGTTCGACAAGGGCAAGGACGAGCTGCTCCGCATCCAGAACGGCGGCTGCCACCCGCTCGAGGGCTGCACCGCCGCCCCCTACGCGCTGCCAAACGGCGGGACCACCAACGTCTACCCTGGCGCCGACTTCCAGTACCTGTCCGCCAACGTGGTCGTCGACGCCACCGGCAGGACGCTGTTTCCCGCCTTCGCCATGAAGAGCGTCAGGACCGACGGAGGAGACAAGTTCAGAATCGGGTTCATCGGCGAGGTGCTGGAGGCCACGCCCACCATCGTCACCCCCACCGGGGTGGCCGGGCTGACCTTCCAGGACGAGGCGGACGCCGCCAACCGCGCCGTCAAGCAGCTCCAGGGCAAGGGCGTGCGGACCTCGGTGCTGGTGATCCACGAGGGCGGCTTCCAGGCGGCCCCCGCCGCCCTCAACGGCTGCTCCGGCAACCTGCAGGGCAGCGCGATCGCCGACATCGTCAGCCGCCTGGACCCGGCGATCAAGGTGATCGTCTCGGCCCACACCCACGCCGAGTACCGCTGCACCATCACCACCCCGGACGGGGTGACCCGCCTGGTCACCAGCGCCTCCTCGTTCGGGCGCATTCTCAGCGACATCACGCTGGCGATCGACGACAAGTCCGGCGAGCTGGTGAACGCGGGCGCACAGAACGTGCTGGTCGAGAACGCCCTCAACACCCCTGGTCCGGGCGTCACCCGCATCCCCGACCCCTCCAAGGAGGACCCGCAGGTCCAGGCGGTCGTGGAGCAGTACGTGGCCGCGTCGGCGCCGCTGGCCAACCAGGTCATCGGCCGCATCCAGGGCGACCTCACCAGGACCGGGTCGCCCCAGGGCGAGTCGACCCTCGGCGACGTGATCGCCGACGCCCAGCTGGTGGCCACCCAGCCCGCCAACCTCGGCGGCGCGCAGCTCGCCTTCATGAACCCGGGAGGCATCCGCGCCGACCTCCGGACCACCGACATCTCCTCCGGCGGGGAGGCGGTGGGCGAGGTCACCTACGGCGAGGCGTTCACCGTCCAGCCGTTCGGCAACAGCCTGGTCACCAAGACGATGACCGGCGACATGCTGCGCCGCCTGCTGGAGCAGCAGTTCCCCGGCTGCGGCGGCCAGACCACCCAGCGGATCCTGCAGGTGTCCAACACCTTCAGGTACGAGCAGAACGCGGCGGGCGCCACCTGTGCGGACAAGATCGGCCGGATGTTCGTCGCCGGGGCCGAGGTGACGCCGACCGCCTCGTTCCGGGTGACGATGAACAACTTCCTGGCGTTCGGCGGCGACGGGTTCACGGTCTTCAACGAGGGCACCGCGGCCCTCGGCGGCGCCCAGGACATCGACGCCCTGGTGGCCGCGTTCGCCGCCGCCGAGCCGGCCGGCATCGCGGTGCCGCCACTGGACCGGATCGTCCCGCCCGCCGCCGCCTGAGCGGGATTCGAGCTACCGGCGGGCCCGCGCGGCCCGCCGGTCGGCGGCGCCGGCGGCGGCCAGCGGCGGCTCGACCTCCAGCGGCAGGCCCTCGTCGACCCCCTCGTGCCGCAGCAGCCAGCGCTTGACGTC
>DASYRU010000272.1:0-7764 GCA_036004165.1 Actinomycetota bacterium | reverse complement strand
GCGTCGAGGGTCAGGCCGACCACCCGGCGGCCGAGCAGCCCGTGGCCGTTGAAGCGGCGGACGCTGGACGGCGCGTAGGTGGTCCCCAGGTAGCGGGCGCCGGCCCGCAGCAGCGGCGGCGAGGCCGGCGGGCAGGGCGGCAGCGGCGGCAGCCCGGCCTGCTGGCGGGCGACGGTGCGGCGCACCGCCCCCAGCGTCAGCGCCGCCGCGACCACCGCCGCCGCCAGCACGGTCAGCCCGCCGAGGACCCAGCTCACCTGGTGGCCTCGCCGTGGTGGACGGTGAACTCGCCGCGCAGCAGGGTGTGCACCACCCGGCCGCGGAGCTCGCGCCCGTGGAAGGGGGTGTTGCGGGCGCGGCTGGCCAGCCTGGCGCGGTCGACGGTCCAGGCGGCGTCGGGGTCGAACACGGTCAGGTTGGCGGGCGCTCCCGGCCGCACCGGGCCGCCGTGGCCGGGCAGGCGGCGGCAGCGGGCGGGGCCGGCCGTCAGCCGCTCGACGGCGCCGGCCAGCTCCAGGTAGCCGGGGCCGACCAGCTCGGTGAGGGCGAGGCCGAGCGCGGTCTGCAGGCCCAGCATGCCAGGCGGGGCGGCCGCCCACTCGACCTCCTTGTCCTCGCGGGCGTGGGGGGCGTGGTCGGTGGCGATCGCGTCGAGGGTGCCGTCGGCCAGCCCGTGGCGGACCGCCTCGACGTCGGCCTTCTCGCGCAGCGGCGGGTTGACCTTGAAGACCGGGTCGTAGCTGCCGGCCGCCTCGTCGGTGAGGGTGAAGTGGTGGGGGGCGGCTTCGGCGCTGACCCGCACCCCGCGGGCCTTGGCCGAGCGGACCAGCTCGACCGCGCCGGCGGTGGAGACGTGGCACAGGTGCAGCCGCCCGCCGGTCAGCTCGGCCAGCAGCAGGTCGCGGGCGACCACCATCTCCTCGGCGGCGGCCGGCCAGCCCGCCAGCCCCAGCATCGCCGAGACCTCCCCCTCGTGCATCTGGGCGTTCTCGGTCAGGGACGCGTCCTCGGCGTGGTCGGCGATCACGGCGTCGAACGCCCGCGCGTACTCCAGCGCCAGCCGCAGCAGGCGGGCCTCCCGGATCGGGTGGCCGTCGTCGGAGAAGCAGTCGACCGCGGCGGCGCTGCGGGCCATGGCGCCCAGCTCGGCCAGCTCGGCGCCGCGCTGGCCGAGGGTGACGGCGCCGACCGGGAACACGTCGACCAGGCCGACCTCGCGGCCCCGGGCGGCGACCATCTCGACCACTCCGGCGTTGTCGGCGACCGGGTCGGTGTTGGGCATCGGGCAGACCGCGGTGTAGCCGCCGAGCGCGGCCGCCCGCGAGCCGCTCTCGATCGTCTCGGCGTCCTCACGGCCCGGCTCGCGCAGGTGGACGTGCAGGTCGACGAAGCCGGGGCAGACGACCAGCCCGCCGCAGTCGACCACCCGGGCGCCCGCGGCCCGCACGCCGGCGTCGACCTCGGCGATCACGCCGTGGTCGACCAGCACGTCGGCGGCGCCGTCGTGGCCGGAGGCCGGGTCGACCAGGCGGCCGCCCCGCAGCAGCAGTTTGCGAGTCATTGGGCCGCCCCCTCGGCGCCCAGCTCCGGGCCGCCGAGCAGCAGGTACAACAGCGCCATCCGGACGCTGATGCCGTTGGCGACCTGGTCGGCGATGACCGACCGCTCCAGCGAGTCGGCCACGTCGGCGGCGATCTCCACGCCGCGGTTCATCGGGCCGGGATGCATGACGATCGCGTGGTCGGCCATGGCCGCCAGCCGCCTGGCGTCGAGGCCGTACAGGCGCGCGTACTCCCGCAGCGACGGGAAGAAGCCGGCGCGCTGCCGCTCCAGCTGGACCCGCAGCATCATCACCACGTCCTGCTTGGGCAGCACGGCGTCCAGGTCGTAGGAGACGGCGGTCCCCCAGGCGTCCACCCGCGCGGGCAGCAGCGTCGGCGGGGCGACCAGGGTCACCTCGGCGCCCATGGTGGTGAGCGCGAAGACGTTGGAGCGGGCGACCCGCGAGTGCAGCACGTCGCCGACGATCGCCACCCGCAGCCCCTCGAAGCCGGGGAAGCGCTGCCGCATGGTGTACAGGTCCAGCAGCGCCTGGGTGGGGTGCTCGTGGGTGCCGTCGCCGGCGTTGACGACCACCGCCCGGACCCATTCGGCCAGCCGCCATGGGGCCCCTGAGGCGCCGTGGCGGATCACGATCGCGTCCACCCCCATCGCCTCCAGGGTGATGGCGGTGTCCTTGAGGCTCTCCCCCTTGGAGACGCTCGACCCCTTGGCGGAGAAGTTGATCACGTCGGCCGACAGCCGCTTGGCGGCCAGCTCGAAGGAGATCCTGGTCCGGGTGGAGTCCTCGAAGAACAGGTTGCAGACGGTGCGGCCGCGCAGGGTGGGGAGCTTCTTGATCGCCCGGTCGGTGACCTTGGCCAGGTGCGCCGCGGTGTCCAGCACCCTGGTGATGTCGGCGGCGTCCAGGTCGGCCGCTGACAGCAGGTGCTTGCTCCTCATCCCGCCACCCCCTCCACCGCCCTGCGGGCGGGTCCTTCGATCACCACGCCGTCGCCGCCGTCCGTCTCGGCCAGCAGCACCCGGACCGCCTGGTCGGGGGAGGTCGGCAGGTTCTTGCCGACGTAGTCGGCGCGCAGCGGCAGCTCACGGTGGCCGCGGTCGACCAGCACCGCCAGCTGGATGGCCCGTGGCCTGCCGAAGTCGGTCAGGGCGTCGAGCGCGGCACGGGCGGTGCGGCCGGTGTAGAGCACGTCGTCGACCAGCACGACCACGGTGCCGGCCAGGTCGAAGGGCAACTCGGTGTCGTGGGTCGCCGACGGCGGCCGCATGCCGATGTCGTCCCGGTACATGGCCACGTCGACCGCGCCGGCGGGCACCGGCCGGCCCTCGATCTCGGCCAGGTGGGCGGCCAGGCGCCTGGCGAGGGGAACGCCGCGGGTGTGGATGCCGACCACCACCAGCCCGCCGGTGCCCTTGTTGCGCTCCACCACCTCGTGGGCGATGCGGACCAGGGCGCGGTGCACGTCGGCGGCGTCCATCACCTCGGCGCGCTCGGCCATCAAGAACGCCTCCAGCCCGGTCGGGATGGAGGCGGCGCACAGCACGTCATGTCGTTGGCTCCCTTCCTGGCCTCACGGGACCAGCCTTAAAGGTCGCTCGAACGGTCGCCGGCATCCTAGCCGGGTTGGCGGTCCTTCGCCAGCGAGGCGCCGGGATCGGCGCCCGGGTAGCCGTTGCCGCGCAGGACCTTGTCGAGCGCGTCGCGCACGCAGGCCATGTCCTGCTCGGAGAGGTGGCGCGCGAAGTGCCGCTCGACGATCGGGGCGCACACCGGTCCGGAACGCCGCAGCGCCTCGGTGCCCCGCGGGGTGAGCCTGGCGTAGGTCAGCCGCCGGTCCGACGGGCAGGACTCCCTGGCGACCAGGCCGGCCTGCTCGAGGCGGTCCACCAGCTGGGTGACGCCGCTCTTGCTGACGCGCAGCCGCCTGGTGATGTCCACCATGCGGAGCCTGCGGTCGGGCGCCTCGCTGAGCCGGCACAGCACCTCGTACTGCGCCAGCGACAGCCCGGCCTCCGCCCGCAGCGTCTTCTCCATGGCGTCGGCGACCACCCGGTGGGTGTCCAGGACGGCCTGCAGCGCCGGCATGGCCTGGTCGAACGGGAGCATGCCGAGATCCTAGCATGGGGAAAGTTAACAAGTTGACTATTTGCTCCTTAACGTTCAGTTGTGGAAGGCTCACCATCTAGAATGTTGCGCCTACAACGACGAGCCGGGGGGACGGGGAGGGTTCCACGATGAGCGCCGAGGCCGGACTGGTGATCCTGGTCGGACGGGTGCTGTTCGCGCTCTACTTCGGGGCGGTGGCCGGCGTCGGCCACATCCGCGGCAGCCAGAACTACGAGGGCTACGCCCGCTCGATCGGCTTCCCGGCGGTGGCGCTCGCGGGCTGGCCGGCCGGGGTGTGGCTGGAGGTGGGCGCGCTCTCGGTCGCGCTCGGCGTCTGGCCGGACGTGGGCGCGCTGATGATCGGGCTGTTCGTGGTCATCGCGGCGCTCTACTTCCACCGCTACTGGGAGATCGAGGACCAGATGCAGCGGATGAACCAGAGTTTCCTGTTCTGGCGCAACGTGATCGCGCTCGGCGCCTCGATCGCGCTGTTCGGATGCTTCGCCGCCTTCGGCGAGGCGCTGCGGTTCACCGTCACCGCGCCGCTGTTCCAGTTCTGAGCCGCCGCCTGCCCTACCGGCGCGGCAGGATCCCCTGCAGGTGGTGCTCGAAGACGCGGTCGACCAGCCGCTCCGGGGACTCCGGCCAGGGGAAGTCCGGCAGCGAGATCAGCAGCGAGGTGAGGCCGTGGACCAGCACCCACAGCCCGATGGAGATCTGCATGGGGTCGCCGGGCTCGAGCAGGCCGCCGTCCAGGCAGCGCTGCACGGCCTCCACCACGTGCAGGAAGGTCGGCGAATCGCCGAGCTGCTTCTGGTCGACGCTCTCGGGCACCTCGTCCTGGTGGTGCATGAACAGCACCCGGTAGGCCTCGGCGTTCTCCAGCCCGAACCGGACGTAGGCCCTGCCGCGTCGCCGCAGCGCCTCCAGCGGGTCGTCCACGCCGGCCGAGGCGGCCGCCATCTCGTCGTCGAGCTTGCGGAACAGCTCCTCGCAGACCGCGTAGATCAGCTCGGTCTTGTCCGCGAAATGCAGGTAGATCGAGGGTGGGGTGACGCCCACGGCCTGGGCGATGGCACGGATGGAGACGGCCTCCTCGTCGCCGGTCTCCAGCAGCAGGCGGGTGGCGGCGGCCAGGATCTCCTCCCGCAGCAACGGCCCCTCCCCCCGCCGCGCGCGGTGGCGGCGGGGGGATTCGACGGGTGCCGTGCCTGCCATCAGGCTCCGCTCGGCTCAGGGGCCTCGCGCAGGCCGATACGGCGGTACAGGCGGCGCAGCGGACCGGGGGCCCACCAGTTGGCGGGGCCGGCCAGGCGCATGAACGCCGGCACCAGCAGCGCCCTGATCAGGGTCGCGTCCACGATGATGGCCAGCGCCGCCCCGATGCCGAACAGCTGCAGGAAGCTGACCCTCGAGGTCGCGAAGGCGATGAACACGATCGCCAGCAGGGCGGCCGCGGTGGTGACGATGCGGCCGGTGCGCTCGAGCCCGACCGCGACCGCGGCGACGGTGTCGCCCGTGCGGTCGTGCTCCTCCTTGATCCGCGACAGCATGAACACCTCGTAGTCCATGGACAGCCCGAACGCGACGCAGAACAGCAGCACCGGCATGGACGTGTCGATCGTACCCGTTGGGGTGAACCCAAGGACACCGGCGAAGTGGCCGTCCTGGAACACGTACACCATCGCGCCGTACATCGCGGTCAGCGAGAGGAGGTTCAGCACCAGGGCCGTGAGCGGGATGACCACACTGCCGGTGAACAGGAACAGCACCACGAAGGTGATCAGCACGATGATGGCGGCGGCGGCCGGCAGGTGCCCGGACAGCGACGCCCTGGTGTCGACCAGCTGGGCGGAGGCGCCGGTGACGATCCCGCCCAGGGGCGAGGGAAGCTCGCGGATGTTGGCCACCAGCTGCTCGCCGGCCGGCGAGTACGGCTGCACGGAGGGGACCACCGACAACCAGGTGCCGTCGGCGCCGGCGAAGCGCCTGGCCTCTGGCGGGATGCCGCCGGGTCCGTCGGCGCCCAGCGGTCCCTGGAGCCGGCGGCCGCCCGCGTAGTTGCCGGTCAGGGCGTCGACGCGGGTGACGTCCTGCAGCCGGGACAGCTCGGTGGCGTACCGGTCGATCTCGAGCAGGTAGGCGTCGGGGGCGCCGATGCCGGTGCTGACGACGGCGAGGGCGCTGGACTCGTCGGCGGTGAAGTTGCTCCGCAGCGCGTCGGAGACCTGGCGGCTGGCCGCACCGGAGGGCAGCGCGCGGTCGTCGGGCAGGCCGAAGTTGACGCCGAGGAACGGGGTGCCGAGCAGCACCAGGAAGGCGACCACGCCGGTGGCGATCGGCAGGGGCCGGCGCATCACCGAGGTGGCGATGCGGTGCCAGGGGCCGCCCTGCTGCGCGGCGGTTCGGCGCCGCCCGATCGGCAGCCGCAGCCGGTCGACGCGGCGGCCGAGCAGGGCCAGCAGCGCCGGCAGCACCACCAGGGCGCCGGCCGCGGCGAGGGCGACCACGGCGATGCCGGCGTAGCCCATGGAGCGCAGGAAGTAGAACGGGAAGACCAGCAGGGCGAGCAGGGCGACCGCCACGGCCGCGGCGCTGAACAGCACGGTGCGGCCGGCGGTGCGCATGGTCACCAGCAGCGCGTCGGCCGGCTCGCGGCCGGCCCGCAGCTCCTCCCGGTAGCGGGAGACGATGAATAGGCTGTAGTCGATCGCCAGGCCGAGACCGAGCGCGGTGGTCAGGTTGAGGGCGTAGATCGACACGTCGGTGAGGCCGGCCAGCAGGCGCAGCAGCAGCAGGGTGCCGACGATCGCGAAGCCGCCCACGGCCAGCGGCAGGGCGCCCGCCACGGCGCTGGCGAAGGCCACCACCAGCAGCAGCAGGGTGATGGGCACGGCGATCGCCTCTGCCCGCGCCAGGTCGGTCTCGACCTGCTCACCGATCTCGCTGGAGGCCAGCAGCTGCCCGCCGACCTGGACCCGCACCTCGGCGTCGTCGGCGGCGTAGGCGGCGGCCAGCTGCGCCGCCCGGTCCTCCTGGTCCTGCTCGTCACCGGTGACCCGGCCGAGCACCATCGCCTGGCGGCCGTCCTGGCTCTTGAGCGTGGGGGCGTTCAGGCTCCAGTAGGAGGCGACCTGGGTGAGGTCCGGCTCGGCGGCGAGGCGACGGGTCAGCGCCTGGCCGCGGCGCGCCACCGCGGGATCGTCGACGTCGCCCCGCTTGGCAGTGACCAACAGGACCAGGTTGGGGTCGCCGGCCCCGAAGGTGTCGCGCAGCACCGCCGCCGCTCTGGCCGACTCGGCGGCCGGGTCCTCGAACCCGCCCGACTTGAGGCTGGCGACGGCGCCGCCGCCGAACGCGCCGGCGAGGACCACCGCGGCCAGCGTGGCCGCGAGCACCGCCCATCGGCGCCGGAGGATGAACCGGCCGAGCCGCTCGAGCATCACAACCTCCCTATCGCTGCTAACCTAGCGGCGTCAACTTAACAGCGATAGGAGAGGGGTTGTCAAGGGCGGTGCAGGCGAACACCCGGTGAACGGCGCGCTAGGATGACCCACATGTGCACCGCCGTCCGCATCGTGGTGGCCGCCGCCGACCGGGAGCGCCGCCTGGAGCTGCGCAGGGCCGCCGTGACCGCCGAGTGGGAGGTGGTCGGCGAGGCGGACGGGCCACAGGCGGCCTACCTGGAGGCCGTCGAGCGCCGGGCCCGCTTCCTGGTCCTTGACGCCGGCGCGGCCGGCGACCGGCCGGAGGCGCTGGTCCGCCGGCTCAGGTCGACCAGCCCGAACGCGTTCGTGGTCGGGGTCGGCGAGGTCGCCGGGGCCGACGCGGTGGTGGCGGCCGACGGCCTCGACGGCCTCCGCGGCGTCATGCGCGACCTGCTGCACGCCACCGCCGACCATCACCATCCCTGAGGTGCGGCCCCGCCCGCGCGCTCCGGCCGCCTTCTGAGCGCGGTGGCGGCGCTGCGGGAGACCAGCGTGGTGGTGGCCGCCGTCATCGGCGCGGTGGTGCTGCACGAGCGCTTCGGGCGCCTGCGGGTGGCGGCCTCGGTGCTGGTGGCCGCCGGGGTGGTCGCGCTCAACCTGCCGGGC